>CAUPZW010000009.1:0-66127 GCA_963515655.1 Streptococcus mitis | reverse complement strand
TGAGCAACCTGCGGCTAGTTTCCTAGTTTGCTCTTTGATTTTCATTGAGTATAAAATAAGCAAATCAGCAAGAAACCCACGACAAGATAATCTTGACGCGGGTTGTAGTTTCAAAAAAATATCAATTGACCTGACTAGCAATCTGTAGGAGTGCCTTTTCAAAAAGGAAACTCTTTTCATAAAGACCTGTCTTAATCTGATAGTCTGTCTCAATCAAATAAGAAATAGCTTGTTTCAAAAAACTCAAGGAAAGTCCTCGCGCATCTCTCAGCGCAAACTTGATTTGATAGGGATTAGGATTGCGTCCGAGATAACTACCTAAACTACTTGCAATCTGCGATTCTGTTTGCCCAGACTCCGACAAAATTTTCACCTGAGTAAAAGTCCGAAATTGTCCTAGCATGACTGCAATCAGTTTAATTTCATCTTCACCTTGCAAGGTCAAGTCTCTAACCAAATCACGCGCCTGGTCCATCTTTTTAGTCAGAATAAACTGAGTTAAGTCAAAGATATTGTCCTGCAAGGTCTTGGGAATTGCGTTAACAATATCCTCTTCCTCGATAACAGAGTCTTCCTTATAGGACTGTAAAAAGAGGAGATTTTTCTGGATTTCGCTAAATTGAAAACCCGACTTGATGAGTAGATTTTCAAAAGAATGATTGGTAAACTGCAGACCTTGTTTCTGACTCCACTTTTGGAAATACTGGCGCAATTCTTGTTCTTTGGATTCTACTGCATCAAAAACCTTGGCATCACGCTTAAGTAATTTAACCAACCGTCTTTTACTATCCAGCTTTCCTTCTGCAAAGATTAACAACTTGGTTGTTGGTGAAGGATTATCAAGGTATTCCTCAAATGACTTGAGCTCATCATCTGTTAAAAAGCGTTTCTTGGCTGTTGTGATATCGACAAAATGGTCCAATATCACGATTTTCTCATCCGCAAAGAAAGGAAGGCTGACCAACTCCAGTTCCACATCCTTGTATACCACTTCTTTCATATCAAAGTAGGCAAAGTTGAGGTCAGCAGAATCATAGCCAATCTGTTTCAACACTTGACTCTTCATAACTTCAAACTGACCCTGGTCTGTCCCTGTAAAAAGACTCAGGCTCGATAAATTTGATAAAGTCAACTTCTGACTTTCTTCAATGGCTAGCATCTTCTCTCCTTTCTTCTGATTTTTTAATGAATTTAATCGATATAGCGCAATTTCCCACGGAAATCTTCTAGGCTCTCGTACCCTTTTTCAGCCATGATTGCTTTCAGTTCATTGGTAATGCGTTCAAAAGCTCCAACACCTTCTTTATGAAGAGTTGTTCCTACCTGCACCATACTTGCTCCACAGAGGATGTGTTCAAAGGCATCACGACCAGTCAACACGCCACCTGTTCCGATGATTTGTATTTGAGGGTTTAAGCGTTGATAAAAGGCATGAACATTGGCTAGTGCAGTCGGTTTGATATATTCTCCACCAATGCCACCGAAACCATTTTTAGGACGAATAACTACAGACTCATCTTCTATATAAAGGCCGTTTCCGATAGAGTTGACACAGTTGATAAACTTGAGCGGATACTTGTTGAAAATAGCTGCCGCTTGGTCAAAGTGAACAATGTCAAAATATGGTGGCAATTTAATTCCCAGAGGTTTAGTGAAGTAGGCAAACACCTCTGCCAAAATCCGATCTGTTGTCTCAAAATCATAGGCAATCTGAGGTTTACCTGGAACATTTGGACAGGAAAGGTTTAGCTCAGTCAGACCACGAAAATCACTCTCTTGGACTTTTTTCAAGATAGTATGGGTTTCTTCTGGAGACATGCCGACTAGAGATAAGAAGAAAGTTCGGCTTGGCTCTTTTTCCTGCAAGTCCAAAAGATAGTCCAAATAATAGTCTAAGCCATTATTTGGCAAGCCCATAGAGTTGATGGAACCAAGTGGAACATCTTGATAGCGTGGCTCAGGATTTCCTTGACGGAAGTCCAAGGTCGCTGTCTTAGTGACAAAGGTTCCTGCCGCTGAGTTTTTAACCCCTTCTAGCTCCTCTATCGTCATACAAGCCACACCTGCTGCATTCATCAAGCAATTGTCAAACTCAAAACCAGCAATTTGTGTTTTCGTTGATACCATGATTCTGATCCTCCAGATTCCTTTTATTTCTAATATTATACCATATTTTCAGCTTTTCTCTTTGAGAAACTAATTTCTATCTAAAACGTTCGGTTTTATAAATTGAAAGAATTTTTAGAAAATTTCTGTTTTTTTCTTTACACTCAAAAAAAATTCTGCTATAATGGCTCATGTAATAAAATATAACAACAAAAGGAGAACGATATGACATCTGCTAAAGAATATATCCAAAGCGTGTTTGAAACTGTAAAAGCTCGTAACGGGCACGAGGCTGAATTCCTCCAAGCTGTTGAAGAATTTTTCAACACTTTGGAACCTGTATTTGAAAAACACCCTGAGTATATCGAAGAAAATATCTTGGCACGTATCACTGAGCCAGAACGCGTGATTTCTTTCCGTGTTCCTTGGGTTGACCGTGATGGAAAAGTTCAAGTAAACCGCGGTTACCGTGTTCAATTCAACTCAGCTGTTGGACCATACAAAGGCGGACTTCGTTTCCACCCAACTGTAAACCAAGGGATCTTGAAATTCCTCGGATTTGAACAAATCTTTAAAAATGTCTTAACTGGACTTCCTATCGGTGGAGGTAAAGGTGGATCAGACTTCGATCCTAAAGGTAAAACAGATGCTGAAGTGATGCGCTTCTGCCAAAGCTTCATGACTGAATTACAAAAATACATCGGACCATCACTAGACGTACCTGCTGGTGATATCGGTGTTGGTGGACGTGAGATTGGTTACCTTTACGGTCAATATAAACGCCTAAACCAATTTGATGCTGGTGTCTTGACTGGTAAACCTCTTGGATTTGGTGGTAGCTTGATTCGTCCAGAAGCAACTGGTTACGGTTTGGTTTACTATACTGAAGAAATGCTTAAAGCTAACGGTAATAGCTTTGCTGGTAAGAAAGTCGTTATTTCAGGTTCTGGTAACGTTGCTCAATATGCTCTTCAAAAAGCTACTGAGCTCGGTGCAACTGTCATCTCTGTATCTGACTCAAACGGCTATGTCATCGATGAAAATGGTATCGACTTCGATCTTTTGGTTGATGTTAAAGAAAAACGTCGCGCTCGTTTGACTGAGTATGCAGCTGAGAAAGCAACCGCTACTTATCATGACGGTTCTGTATGGACTTACGCTGGAAACTATGACATCGCTCTTCCATGTGCGACTCAAAACGAAATCAACGGTGAAGCAGCTAAACGTTTGGTTGCTCAAGGCGTTATCTGTGTATCTGAAGGTGCCAACATGCCAAGCGACCTTGATGCCATCAAAGTTTACAAAGAAAATGGTATCTTCTACGGACCTGCCAAAGCTGCCAACGCTGGTGGTGTAGCCGTTTCAGCCCTTGAAATGAGCCAAAATAGTCTTCGCCTTTCATGGACTCGTGAAGAAGTTGATGGACGTCTCAAAGACATCATGACAAACATCTTCAACACAGCTAAAACAACTTCAGAAACATACGGTCTTGATAAAGACTACCTTGCAGGAGCTAACATTGCTGCCTTTGAAAATGTAGCAAACGCTATGATTGCACAAGGTATTGTTTAAGATTCATTTGCTTAATCCTCAATCGCTTCGATTGGGGATTTTTAGATTGAGTTAAACAGTTAGAAAATTACTTACTCTCCCTTTTTGCCCTCTTTTTAAATAAAAAGAAAAACCGCTACTCCTAAGAATAGCGCTTTAATCATGTTTTTAAGATACTAATATTTACTACTGTTCTGATTCTGATTTGTTTGCACTCGTTTCAGAATTTTGTGAAGTTGAGGATGTCAAATCTTGGCTAGTTGAAGAACTTGTACCACTTTCATGTTGACTCGTTGCCTTATTTTCAAGATCTTTTTTCACTACTTCTTTGGATTCTTTTATTTCCGAATTACTTGTAGCTCTAGTTGTAGCAGATTTCTCTACCGGAACATCCACTAACCAGCCACCACTTGAATCAACAGTATAGCCTTCTGGTGTCTTACCGTTCACAAGTAATTGACCATTTTCTTTCAAGAAGTACCATTTGTCCTTGTCTTTGATCCAACCAACAGCTCGTGAACCATCTGTATTGTAGAAGTACCAATCATTTACCTTTTTATGCCAGCCTTGCTTCATAGCTCCTGATTCTTTTAGATAATAATGATGACCAGCAACTTCTATCTCACCTGTCTTCATGATACCAGTGGAATCCATATAGTACCAGGTTTCTTTATCTTTTACCCAACCCGTTTTCATTTCCCCTGATTGAGCAAAGTAATACCATTGACCCTTATATTGAAGCCAACTTGTCTTCATAGAACCATCGTTTGATAAATAATAGTTCTGACCTCCAGTATTTACCCAACCAATTTCCATCTGTTTTTCTTTGTTGAAATAATACCAGGTTCCATCGATTTTCTTCCAATTTTTTGCAGAAGCACCAGAGTCTGTCAAATAGAACCAACGATTGTTCCATTTTTTCCATTGATTCTGTAACAAGATACCTCTTTGGTTAAAGTAATACCATTCACCTTCGATTTCATTCCAACCGACAGCATATTCTCCTGTAGAATCAGGCGCTTGATACCACCAATTACCATATGCACTCTTATGCCAACCAGCTTGAAAACTTGGAATCGACTTGTAGGACGTTGAAATATTGACAAACCCATCTTTTCGAATATCAAAAACTGTTGCATCATAGTCTTTGCTGGCTGCATTAATTCTCTCAATTCCTCGTTCTTTGAGCCAATTGACATACTCACTGTCAACACCATTTTTCCAAGGTAGACTATCCGAAGTTTGAACAATCAAACTCGGACTCAAATTTTTAATGAAATCCTTGGTGTTTGATTTATTAGTATCATAGTGATGATTAAACTTCATCAAATCAACTTTTCCAATAAGAGGACCATACTTGTCTTCTGCTCCATGAACATTATCTAAGTCGCCCCCAAGGTAAATTTTCTTACCATTGACTTTTACTACACTAATCAAGGAATTAGAATTATCATCCCAAATTTTCTTTAATTCACCTGATGAATCTGTTTCATTTTCATAGTTATAGAGTTGAATATCCATGTCCCCAAACTGAAAATGAGCATCTCCTTGTGTGATGTTTTGAATAACTGAAACACCTTTTTCGGCGGCAGTCTGTAAAACCTTATCATAACCGTACAGATTATCCCATAAACGTTCAGAATTAGTAATCCGATTATCACTATATTTTTTAAGATAGACTCGGTCAACTGGATAAGTAGACAGTAATTCATCAACATTTCCAATATGGTCACTGTGAGTATGGGTTACCAAAATAAAATCAAGTTTTTGAACACCCAATTCCTTCAAACGACGAAAGACACGGTCTGTTAGAACATGCTTATAAGACGTTTCAATTCCTTCTCTCCATGGATAACGAGAATCACTTCCATCTGGGAAATCATAATCTTCTCCTGTATCCACCATGGCAAAATGCCCATTGCTTTCAAGAATAATCGCATCACTGCCACCTTCTTGAACATTGATAAAGTGGATTTTATTTCCTGAACTTTCTTGAGCTTGAACATTTCCATACCATGACAAACCTAAAAAAGTGCTTGCAAGTGCTAAACTAATCAATTTCTTCTTCATTCTTACTTCCTTAATCTCTCCAAAGTTTCCTTAAAAATCTCTGGGATATCTGCTGTAAATTCTAAGGTCTCACCTGTTCTCGGATGAGTAAAACCTAAAGTCTTGGCATGAAGAAATTGTCCATGCCCCTTAAGTGTCTTACGAGGACCATAGACTTCATCACCAGCGACTGGATGGCCAATATAAGCCATATGGACACGAATCTGATGAGTGCGACCTGTCTCCAGTTGTAACTCCACTAAGCTATAATCTCCAAAGCGTTCCAAAACGTGGAAACGGGTAACTGCAGGCTTCCCTTTAGCAGTCACAGCCTGTTTCTTACGGTCTTTTTCACTACGGCCAATCGGCGCTTCAATCACACCGCGATCATTGGGTAGGTTTCCATGAACAATCGCCCAATATTTGCGTAAAGACTTTTTATCCTTAAGTTCTTGAGCAAGTGCTAGATGCGTCTCATCGTTTTTAGCAATCATGAGAAGGCCTGACGTATCCTTATCAATACGGTGAACAATTCCTGGACGCAAAACCCCATTGATACCCGACAAGTCCTTAATATGATACATAAGGGCATTTACTAGGGTCCCACTGGTATGACCAGCACTCGGATGCACTACCATTCCTTGAGGCTTGTTAACGACGGCCACATCCTCATCTTGGTAGATGATGTCTAGCGGAAGATTCTCAGCCACATACTCTAATACCTCTGGTTCTGACACATGGTAAGTGACGACATCGCCCTCTTGGACAGTGTATTTAGCTTTCTTGACTTGACCATTGACCAAGACCTGGCCTGATTTGATTTGTTCATTCGCGAGACTACGTGATAATTCTGTCAAATCCGACAAAGCCTTATCTAAACGCAGGCCACCAGTTTCAATTTTAATTTCCATTTATTTCCTCTTTTAGCATTGCAATCAATAAAATAATCACTCCAACAGTCAGATAGCTATCTGCCACATTGAAAATTGCAAAATTGATAAAGTCCAAGTGAAACATATCCACAACAAAGCCCTGACTTATCCTGTCAATAAAGTTTCCAAGACCACCTGCGATAATCAAGGTCAAACCCAAGACCATCCAGAATGAGTCCTCCATGTGTTTATGTAGATACCAAATGGCACCTACCACGACAACCAGAGTAATGACAGCGAATAACAACTGCTGATCTTGTAAGATAGAAAAGGCTGCCCCTCGATTTTGCAGGTAGGTCAAACTAACGAAATTGGGAATCCAAGAGCGCACTTCACCCAGTGGAATTTGCTGGACGATATAGGATTTTACCAACTGATCCAGCCCAATCAAAAGCAGTACAACGACTGCCACTATTCCTCTTTTTTTCATGATTTCCTCTTCTGATCAAAATATTCTTGCACGACTTCTACGAAAAGAGTTCCAGCCTGACTAAGCTCCACTTCCTCACGTTTAACATAGACCATGCGATTATCTAGGTTATCCTTGAGACGAATAACTGTAATGCCATTAACACTATCACTATCTAAAAATCCGGAACCTGTTGCATAGGCGTCCGTCCGCTCCAAAATACCATTCAAAGTAGCACGGTCTGTCACATTAAACATCTGTGAACTAGCACTGGTATCGACAAAGTTCTCTGAATAATAAAGGTACTCGTCTTTTTCTTGAGTGAAACGAACCGTTGGTAGATCAGCTAAATCCTCCATGACCAATTCCTCTTTCTGGGCTAAAGGATGCCCTTCACGAAGATAAATGTGGGTATGAAAGGGAATTAATTCAATAACCTCCAGACCTAGCTTTTCAACCCGTTGCATGATCCCTTTTTTATTTTGATTGTTGAGGTAGATAATCCCAATCTCACTATGCCCTTGCGCTACTTCATCTAATATTTGAACAGTAGTCGATTCAAAAATACGGAAGTTCTTATAGTCAGGATAACGCTCTGAAAAAGCCGTAATGGTTGGTGGTAAGAAATCATAGTGCTGGCTAGCAATGGAAAATTCATCTTTTTCTTCTTCAGGATTGGCATACTGATTTTGAAAAATATCAAATCCTTTAACCAATTCTTGCGCTTTTTCATAGAATTCCATACCACGACGAGTCAAGAAAGTTCCTGAGCTGGTCCGACGGAAAATCTTAAAGCCCAACTCTTTTTCCAAATCACGAACAGAAATGGACAGACTCGGCTGACTAACATACATCTTTTCAGCAGCTTCACGGAAAGTACCACTATTGGCAATGGCAACAACATAGCGTAATTGTTGAATGTTCATCTTCTACCCCCAACTTCTTTATCTTTTCATTATACCATATTTTAGAAGTTTTCCATCGAAGAAAAATAATGTTACTCATAAAATTCATCTACACTAAGAACGAAAAAATCATGGGTACCAAAACAAAAAAATAGGCTCTCCGAAAACTCGGAAAGCCTTATTTAATGCTACTTCTAGCTTCCTCGCCTTTAGATTTCAAGGCTCGGGATAAAAAGGTTCACTGGACCTTTTTATTTAGCGATTGGATAAACAGAAACCTGCTTTTTATCGCGTCCTTTACGTTCAAAGCGTACTACGCCTTCAACTTTAGCGAACAAAGTATCGTCTCCACCACGTCCAACGTTTACACCTGGATAAATGTGTGTTCCACGTTGACGGTAAAGGATTGATCCACCTGTTACAGTTTGTCCGTCAGCTGCTTTAGCTCCAAGACGTTTCGCTTGTGAATCACGTCCGTTTGATGTAGAACCTCCACCTTTTTTGTGGGCGAAAAGTTGCAAGTTGTTAAGAGTCATTTTTAACATAATGTTTTCCTCCGTGTTAGTTTTCTGTGATAACTCTGGTTTGGACGAACTCAGAAGAGTTCTCCGATAAGTTTGCCATACCTAAGAAAAATGATTCAAAGAATAACTGGGTCATTTCTCTCTGGTGTGAAGGAAGATCTTTTGGAATTTCAACCATCAGATAGCCACCTTCATCTTCGTTTAATTCTAGGATTGGTTCATAGCCTGCAAATTTTTCAATGGAATTGATAAAGTTAATGGCAAGCGTAGAAACCGATGCACACACGACATCTAAGCCGTATTCGCCACTCTCGGCGTGTCCAGTAATTTCCGCACTCCTCAGCTCGCCATCTTCGGCTCTCTCAAAGACTGCCTGTATCATGTGTTCTCCTTAAAATTAAGCGTTGATTGCGTTGATGACAACTTTTGTATATGGTTGACGGTGACCTTGTTTACGGTGGCTACCTTTTTTAGGTTTGTACTTGTAAGTAACAACTTTCTTTTGTTTTCCTTGTTTTTCAACAGTTCCAACTACAGTAGCTCCAGCAACAAGTGGAGTTCCGACAACAGTGTTTTCACCACCAACAAGAACAACTTCGTTAAAAGTAACTTCTTGACCAGCTTCAACGTTCAATTTTTCAACGTAAACTGCTTGACCAACTTCAACTTTAACTTGTTTTCCGCCAGTTTTGATAATTGCGTATGTGCTCATTATGCACCTCCTATGATTTTTATGGGTTTCCCCGAATTTTTTGTGAAGACTCGCCTAGCATCGTGGGACAAACCACTTAAACTTGAATAATCAAGCAACGATGTTCGTGCGGTTGCACAGGAACGTGCATAGTCAACTCTTCAAGTATAGCATATCTCCTATTTTCTTACAAGTAATAACACCTAAAATGAAGCTTTTTCTTTTACTTTTTTCCGCCACTTGGCAAAAAGCATGCTGAGGTAAAAAATGCTCATCATAATAGGAACACCAAGAATGGTCTTTTCATGATAGAAAATCGTCAAATAAGCCGAAAAGACAACGCCAAGGACAAAACTACTAAGCAGGCTAACAAATATGAATCCTTCACGCAAAAAAGGGGTGTGCTTGGTTCGGAAATAATCTCCAAAAGCCAGCATGGTCCGTTTGATATTCCCTGTCATAAAAGCGTTATTATAGGCAATACCCGACACTTCTCCAAAAGCAGTTGTCACCAAGCCCATACAAAAGGCTAAGGGCGGTACTAGATAGATATTATCTACAGTTTGCGGCACAAAACCAATAATGATTGATAAGATTGCCAAAGGAATCAGTGACAGAATTGGCTTTTTCACAATTCTCAATTTTTCCTTATAAACAGTTAATAAAAAGACCCCCATCATAAAAGCTAGCAAGGTGAGAACCTTGTCCCTAACATCTGAAACATTATTTTGGATTAATTCTACTGAAAGAAAGACTACATTCCCAGTTTGCCCAGCTACAAGAGTATTCCCTCGCACAATAAAAGTATAGGCATCTACATAACCTGCACAAAAAGTCAAAAAAAGCGCTAGCCTCTTAGACTGACGTGATATTTTTCTTATAGGTAATAATCTCATTTTCCCTCCCATTTCATTTACTCATCTCATTATTGTACCACTTTCTTTGGAAAAGTCCTAGTAGCTTATTTGAAATTTTTCATCCTCTGTTGGATAGTACCGTCTATCTATGTTATAATGAAAGAAGGATTTGAAATCGGAAAAGGAGTATTTATGCTAAAATTAGGTGTCATCGGAACAGGCGCTATCAGCCATCACTTCATAGAGGCAGCCCATACCAGTGGAGAATACCAGTTGACCGCAGTCTATTCTAGAAATCTAGAAACTGCAGCAACCTTTGCTTCTCGCTATCAAGATATCCAGCTCTTTGAACAATTAGAAGACTTAGTCAAGAGCTCCTTTGATGTGGTCTATATTGCTAGTCCAAACTCCTTGCATTTTGCTCAGGCAAAAACTGCATTATCTGCAGGTAAACACGTCATTCTTGAAAAGCCAGCTGTCACTCAGCCACAAGAATGGCTGGATTTGATTCAAATAGCTAAGAAAAATCACTGTTTTATCTTCGAAGCAGCTCGTAATTACCATGAGAAAACTTTTACTACTATCAAAAACTTTTTAGCAGACAAACAAATTTTGGGAGCAGATTTCAACTATGCCAAGTATTCTTCCAAAATGCCAGATTTGTTAGCTGGACTGACACCAAATGTTTTTTCAGATCGTTTTGCTGGCGGTGCTCTCATGGATTTAGGAATTTATCCTCTCTACGCTGCCGTTCGTCTCTTTGGAAAAGCTGAGAACGCCACCTATCAGGCTCAACAGCTTGACAATAGCATTGACCTAAATGGAGATGGCATCCTCTTCTACCCTGATTTTCAAGTCCATATCAAGGCTGGTAAAAACATCACTTCCAATCTCCCTTGCGAGATTTATACGACAGATGGTACCTTGACACTCAACACAATTGAGCATGTTCGCTCGGCTATTTTTACCGACCATCAAGGAAATCAAATCCAACTCCCTATCCAACAGGCTCCTCATACGATGACTGAGGAAGTCGCTGCATTTGCACACATGATCCAGCAACCAGATTTGAATCTCTACCAAACTTGGCTGGAAGATGCAAGTTCAGTTCATGAGCTACTATATACCATGCGCCAGAGTGCTGGCATTAGATTTGAGGCAGAAAAATGAAAAACAAACTACCGACTGAATGGCAAGAACTGAGTGACCAACTCGGTTTCCAAGAATTTACTCCCATTCAAACCCAACTATTTGAGCCCCTTCTTGCTGGAGAAAACCTCCTAGGGGTGAGCCCAACAGGAACTGGTAAGACCCTAGCTTACCTTCTACCAAGTCTTCTCAGACTACAAAAGAAAAAAGCCCAACAACTCTTGATTCTAGCGCCTAATACAGAACTTGCTGGACAGATTTTTGATGTATGTAAAACGTGGGCTGAAGCCATCGGCTTAACTGCCCAACTCTTCTTATCGGGTTCGAGTCAGAAACGCCAGATTGAACGCCTAAAAAAAGGACCAGAAATTCTGATTGGAACCCCTGGTCGTATCTTTGAACTAATTAAATTGAAAAAAATCAAGATGATGAATGTGGAAACCATCATTCTAGATGAATTTGACCAATTGCTCGATGATTCTCAGATACACTTTGTGGAGAAAATCACTCACTACGCACCGCGTGACCACCAATTCGTCTACATGAGTGCGACGACCAAGTTTGACCAAGAAAAGATTGCGCCTAACACACGTACCATTGATCTTTCTGACCAAAAATTGGACAACATCCAACATTTCTATATGCAGGTAGATCAACGTCACCGAGTGGATATGCTACGAAAACTAGCTCATGTGGAGGATTTCCGCGGTCTGGTCTTCTTTAACAGCCTATCAGATCTTGGAAGTGCAGAAGAAAAATTACAGTATCGGGATATCTTGGCTGTTTCTCTAGCTAGTGATGTCAATGTCAAATTTAGAAAAATCATCTTAGAAAAGTTTAAAGATAACCAACTAACCCTACTCCTTGCAACAGACCTTTTGGCTCGTGGAATTGATATCGATAGCCTAGAATGCGTCGTAAACTTTGATGTCCCAAGAGACATTGAGACCTACACTCACCGTGCTGGCCGTACAGGTCGCATGGGTAAAGAAGGCTATGTTATCACTCTCGTCACTCATCCAGAAGAACTTAAAAAACTCAAGAAGTTTGCAAGCATACGTGAAATTGTCTTGAAAAACCAAGAACTCTATATCAAATAATCCCCATTGCTCTATGCACATCAGGTGCATAGAGCTTTTTTCTGTAAGCAATTCTTCAATAATTTTAGTTCAATATTCGAAAAAAAGAACCTTGCAAAGCAAGATTCTTTTAGTGTCTGACTTAAATAATTGTTCTTCTGGGAACTAAATCGAATTAAGCTTCGATTTCTGTAACCATACCTGAACCAACAGTACGTCCACCCTCACGGATAGAGAATGTAGTACCTTGTTCTACGGCGATTGGGTGGATCAACTCAACGTCGATAGTCACGTTATCACCAGGCATTACCATTTCAGTACCTGCTGGAAGTTCGATTGAACCTGTAACGTCAGTAGTACGGAAGTAGAATTGTGGACGGTAGTTGTTGAAGAATGGAGTGTGACGTCCACCTTCTTCTTTAGTAAGGATGTAAACTTCACCTTTGAATTTAGTGTGTGGGTTGATTGAACCTGGTTTAGCGATAACTTGTCCACGTTCGATTTCATCACGTTGAATACCACGGAGAAGCACACCTACGTTGTCCCCTGCAAGACCTTCGTCAAGTTGTTTACGGAACATTTCAACACCAGTAACAACTGCTTTTTAAGTTTCTTCTTTGATACCAACGATTTCGATTTCGTCGTTGACACGAACAGTACCACGGTCGATACGTCCTGAAGCAACTGTACCACGTCCAGTGATTGAGAATACGTCCTCGACTGGAAGAAGCAATGGTTTGTCAGTATCGCGTTCTGGTTCTGGAATGTACTCATCAACAGTGTTCATCAATTCCATGATGATGTCTTCGTATTTAGAGTCACCTTCAAGAGCTTTAAGAGCTGAACCTTGGATAACTGGAAGATCGTCACCTGGGAAGTCGTATTCTGACAGAAGGTCACGGATTTCCATTTCAACCAATTCAAGCAATTCTTCGTCGTCAACCAAGTCAATTTTGTTCATGAAGACGATAAGGTGTTTAACACCAACCTGACGTGAAAGAAGGATGTGCTCACGAGTTTGTGGCATTGGTCCGTCAGTTGAAGCTACTACAAGGATAGCTCCGTCCATTTGAGCGGCACCAGTGATCATGTTTTTAACGTAGTCCGCGTGTCCTGGAGCGTCGATGTGAGCGTAGTGACGTTTTTCAGTTTCGTACTCAACGTGCGCAGTGTTGATAGTGATACCGCGTTCGCGTTCTTCTGGAGCAGCATCGATAGACGCATAGTCTTTAGGTTGGTTAACTGATGAAGGCAAGCGACGTGCCAAAACAGTTGTGATAGCTGCAGTTAGGGTAGTTTTACCGTGGTCAACGTGTCCGATAGTACCAATGTTAACGTGTGGTTTACTACGATCGTATTTTTCTTTTGCCATTTGAGTAAAAGCCTCCAATAAAATATATTTTATAGATAGACAGTAGGCAATACAGTCTAACTTTCCTTACTATTTTATCAAATTTCAGCTAAATTGCAAGTGTTTTACAAAGTTTTTGTGAATTATTCTTAATCGGCTAATATAATCAGCACTTCTACTCCTATCACTATAAAAAGAAAAATCAGGGGGCTCCTGACTTTTACTTAGCTAATTCTATTTCTCGTTCTTTCATTATTTTATGATTTTCATACAAACGAGATAAGAACTTAGAAATTTCTTTTAAAATAGAATAGGTTGGTACTGCGACAATCATACCAATGACACCATAGATATTACTTGATAACAAAAGCAATACTAAAATCGTAATTGGATGAACCTTCATCACCCCACCTACGATTCGAGGGTAAAGGATGTTCCCATCCACTTGTTGAATGATCAGCATGTAAACAACTGCAATCAGCATTCTATGAGGATCAGTAAAGACATTTGCGACAATCATTGGAATCAAACCGATACTTGGTCCTACATAAGGAATGAGATTGGCCAATCCCGAAAAGATGGCAAAAACTAAAGCATATTTTAAACCGATAACGCTATATCCGATAAAGGCCAAACAGCCGATAATAAGCGCATCAATTGCGACTCCACTAATGTATCGAGCAATTGTCGCATTCAAATTTTTTAGCAGACCTGCAATATGCAACTTATCTCTCTTTAAAACAGTGCGCTCAAGCATCGGTAAAAATTTGTGACCATCTAACAAAAAATAAACCAAAAATACAGGGGTCATAATAATAATCAAAACGGTACTAAAGAGAGCTGATAGGACACTTCCGACACTATTGGTAACACTATTTAGGATATTTTGTAAAATATCTACATAGGATAGGTTTAACTGCTGAATAGTCGCTTGAATATCTAAATTTTGAAAGGCTGGATAAGTAGATAAATCCACAATCAAATCTTGTAAACGACTGTAGATAGTCTGGCTAGTCGCAATCAAGCTGGTCAACTGATTGACCAAAATCGGTAAGAGATAGACTACCCCAATAACTAACCCCCAAACCAAGGCACACAAGGTTAGTAGAATACCAAAGATACGATTAATTTTGAAATACTTTTGTAAAAAATTTACAATAGGATTGGTCAAATAATATAAAAAACCACCTAGAAGAAAAGGAATCATGATGGTGTTTGCGACGCTTACAAAAGGTGTAATAATCGCTCCCATCTCTCTCCATAAATAGAAGATGATTGTTAATAGTAAAATCTCACTGGTCCAAAAAAATAATTTATTCTTACGAAACATGAGGTACCTCCATTCATCTATTTTACCATACTTTCAAAAAAGCTTCTTTCTTCTATCATGAAACTGGGAATATTTTTTTCTTTATGTTAGAATAAACTTACTATGAAAAAAATCATTTTAACTCTACTAAGCCTATCCCTTATTGGCTCAGCATCTACTGTTGCTGCTCAAGATTTTAATGTTGCTGCAAAACATGTCATTGCTGTTGAGGCCAATACGGGGAAAATTCTCTATGAAAAAGATGCAACGCAACCTGTCGAAATTGCTTCTATAACAAAACTACTTACCGTTTACCTGGTCTATGAAGCACTCGAAAATGGAAGTATCACACTATCCACCCCAGTAGATATTTCTGACTATCCTTATCAATTGACGACAAATTCTGAAGCCAGTAATGTTCCTATGGAGGCCCGTAATTATACCGTCGAAGAGTTGCTTGAAGCAACCCTGGTGTCTAGTGCCAACAGTGCCGCTATTGCCCTAGCTGAGAAAATTGCTGGCTCAGAGAAAGACTTCGTTGATATGATGCGGGCCAAACTCTTGGAATGGGGAATCAAAGATGCCACCGTTGTCAATACAACTGGTCTGAACAACGAGACTCTAGGAGATAACATTTACCCAGAGTCTAATAAAGATGATGAAAATAAGCTCAGCGCTTATGATGTTGCTATCGTTGCTCGTAACCTCATCAAAAAATACCCACAAGTCTTGGAAATCACCAAAAAACCTTCATCTACTTTTGCTGGGATGACAATCACTTCGACCAACTATATGTTAGAAGGCATGCCTGCTTACCGTGGTGGTTTTGATGGACTGAAAACAGGAACAACAGATAAGGCTGGAGAGTCTTTTGTTGGTACTACTGTCGAAAAAGGCATGAGGGTTATCACCGTTGTTTTGAATGCAGATCATCAAGATAATAATCCTTATGCTCGTTTTACAGCTACATCTTCCCTAATGGATTATATTTCTTCTACATTTACACTTCGCAAAATCGTTCAGCAAGGCGATGCCTATCAAGATAGCAAAGTCCCTGTACAAGATGGAAAAGAAGATACGGTAACTGCAGTGGCCCCAGAGGATATCTATCTAATTGAACGTGGTGGGAATCAATCTTCCCAATCTATTCAATTCACACCTGATTCTAAAGCAATCCTCGCACCACTTGAAGCTGGAACAGTAGTTGGCCATTTGACTTACGAAGACAAGGATTTGATTGGTCAAGGTTACATTACCACAGAACGTCCTAGTTTCGAAATGGTAGCAGAAAAGAAAGTTGAAAAAGCCTTCTTCTTAAAAGTTTGGTGGAATCAGTTTATCCGATTTATCAACGAGAAATTATAAAACATACTGAGCAAAAGATTGCTCCAAAATAGAAACAGACCAAAAAGTCTTTAAAGTCAAAAACGCATAGTATCAGGTATTAAAAAAACTTGATATTATGCGTTTTATTGTGGTAATATTTACTTCGTTTTCTCCTAAAATTGAATTTTATCCCATTCTTTTTTGAGATATTTTATTCATTACTTTAGGAAGACAATTACTAATTTCCGTTGGCAAGACCACATAATGTTCTTGAGCTAGTTCTTGAGCAATAGCTGAATGAAGATGAGTCGCTACTGCCACACGTTCGTAGAGACTGGACTGTCGAAATTGGCCTGCAAATCCTGCAATCATTCCAGCCAGTGTATCTCCCATACCACCAGTCGCCTGATAGGGACCGCCAACCTGTATCTGGTAAAAATCAGATTGACCAACTTGCCAAATACGAGTAGTTGGACCTTTCTCCACCAAAATTATGCCTTGAGGGAAAGAAGTCAGGGCACTAGATGTTGTATCTTCGTTTTGCTTTTCAATAGCAATACCAGACAGCTTTTCCCATTCTTTTTGGTGGGGAGTTAGGATAAGCTGGTTAGATGGAAACGACAAACTTGTCCTAGCAAGAATGGTTAAGGCCCCTCCGTCTACAATCAAAATCTGATTCTTTTTTAAGCTAGCAAAGACCTGTTTTACAAGATTTTCTCCAAAAGTATCGTCTCGTAAACCAGGCCCCACTAAGACCACTTCTGCCTTCTCCAATTGCTCTTTTAATAATTGCTGGTCTTGAAGAGAAAAGGCCATAGCCTCAGGTAAATGACTGTGCAAAGCTGGGATATTTCCCCTATCTGTTCCAACAGTCACCAAACCAGCTCCACTTTTAACAGCTGCCAAAGCAGCCATGATGATAGCACCACCATAAGGATAAGTCCCACCCAGCAACAGCAGACGGCCATAGTCTCCTTTATGACTGGTACGAGAACGTTCAATAATGACTTTTTCTAGTAAGGCTTGATCAATCACTTTCATCGTTTTTTCCTCAACTATCCTTTATCTGATTGTTTTAAAACAACTTGATAGACTTTCTTAGTCCACTCTTCTAAGTCTTCTCCAGCATAGTCAAGATAATACACCCTATCTTGTATTTTGGTTGGAATAATATTTTCAAATTGGCTCTTATTATGAGTTGGAATAATGCAAATATACAACTCACTTAATAAATTAAGCATGTCCTTAATTTTTACAGCATGGTAACCATCAAAAATATAACCAGGAACTTTAATCAAATCTGTATAGATAAAATGAAAACTTACTCCAGGAATAAACTTGTCTTGTAATTCTTTCTCTGAAGGAGCTCGACCTAATAAACGCTCCATCGCTAATCGATAACCAGAACTTGTATTTGACCACCCTAACATGACATAGTCAAAATAATCTATCGGATCCGATGCAGCATTTCTACTATCCAAAACCAACTCCTCAGCATCTCGCCCAAAAGCTTTCACAGCAGATAAAATCTGACCTGTTTTAAAGATAGAAATCGCTGCATCTATAGTCGTAGTATGACTACAGTAGTCTGAAGTCACTAACCTCTTATGTAGATCATAAGTCGAGGCTACTCTTTTATCTGTAGGGGTAAATGGTGGCAGAAAGGGATGCTGACAGATGTAATCTAAAATTTCTTTTTTTAAACAAGAATCAGCACACTCAATACTTGTTTGACGTCTATGAAGTTTTTCGTAAGCTATAAATTTAGCAATTTTTTCTAATTCCCACTCTTGAATATTTGGATAATCAATTAGTGCTAAGTAGTATATTCTATCCCATTGTAAACTATATTCTCCATTATAAATTTTTAAAATCATCTAATCACCTCACTCCATTATACAACAAAAAGGAAGCGCATACCTCCTTTTATAAACTTACTTTTAAAATTTTCTCTCCAAAGTCCGAAGGGCTGCCTGATAGGTTTGCTCCATTAGCATAGTAATGGTCATAGGGCCGACACCTCCAGGTACTGGCGTGATATGACTAGCAAGTGGGGCAACTGCCTCATAATCAACATCCCCACAGAGCTTACCATTTTCATCGCGGTTCATCCCAACGTCAATGACTACCGCACCTGATTTGACAAAGTCAGCAGTCACAAACTTAGCACGACCGATTGCGACCACAAGAATATCCGCTTTTGCAGCCACCTTGGCAAGATTATGGGTGCGTGAGTGGGTCAAAGTCACTGTAGCATTCTTTGCCAAAAGAAGCTGGGCCATAGGTTTTCCAACAATATTTGAACGACCGATGACGACCGCATTTTTACCTTCTAATTCAATCCCATATTCATGAAACATTTCCATAATTCCTGCAGGTGTTGATGGAATCATGACTGGATGACCAGACCAAAGGCGTCCCATATTTAGAGGATGGAAACCATCCACATCCTTTTCTGGGTCAATAGCTAATAAAACTGACTCTTCATCGATATGTTTTGGTAATGGCAACTGGACCAAAATCCCATGCCAAGCTGGATCTTGATTGTATTTAGCAATCAAGTCTAACAATTCCTCTTGAGTAATAGTCTCTGGAACTCGCAGAACTTCGCTACGGAAACCAGCCGCAAGGGCAGAACGTTCCTTGTTGCGAACGTAGACTTGGCTGGCTGGATTGTTCCCAACCAAAATCACTACCAAACCAGGCACTAGTCCCGTTTCTTCCTTTAATTTTGCAGTCTTTTCAGCCAACTGACCCTGCAATTTGGCCGCTAAAGCTTTCCCATCAATAATCTGTGTCATATCACTTCTCTTTTCTTTCAAATATCTTCCATTATACCAAAAACTGCTAGTACCCTCTAACACTTCTTTCCTAGGCAATCCTATAGTTTCAAACTATAAGAAAAAGCTCGAGTCGAGCTTTTCATTAATCTATATTTTATATGTAAAGTTGGCTACAAATAGCTAAACAAAGCTAACTTATAAAACCTTACTCAAGAAGTCTTTAGTCCGTTGTTCTTGGGTTTGTTCAAAAATCTGTTCAGGTGTTCCATCTTCAACAACCACACCGTCTGCCATAAAGATGACACGATCTGCCACCTCACGGGCAAATCCCATCTCATGTGTTACGATAACCATAGTCATTCCTGACTTGGCTAAGTCTTGCATAACAGCCAACACCTCACCTACCATTTCAGGGTCCAGGGCTGAGGTTGGCTCGTCAAAAAGCAAAACATCTGGTTCCATGGCCAACCCACGCGCGATGGCAATCCGTTGTTGCTGGCCACCTGATAAACTCTGTGGATAAGCATCTGCCTTATCTGGCAAACCAACTTTTTCCAAAAGCTCTTGGGCCCTCTTCTCAGCAACAGCCTTGCTCTCACCTTTGGTCTTGATAGGTGACAAGGTGATATTTTCCATCACAGTCATATTAGGAAAGAGATTGAATTGTTGGAAAACCATGCCCATCTTCTCACGCATGGCAAACAGGTCATTCTTCTTGTCCGTAATATCGACTCCCTCAAAGATAACCTTCCCTTTAGTTGCTTCTTCCAACAAATTCATAGAGCGAAGCAAGGTAGATTTCCCGCTTCCCGAAGGACCGATGATAACGACAACTTCTCCTCTTTTAATCTCGAGGTTGATGCCCTTCAATACTTCATTCTTTCCAAAGGATTTATGTAAATTTTCAATTTTTATCAAGGTTTCTGTCATTATTTCTTATCTCCTTGTCCCATACGTTTTTCAAAAGCTTTCAAGGCTACTGTCAAAATAGAGGTCATAATCAAGTAATAAAAGGCTGCAAATAAAAGTGGTGTTAAAGGTAGATAGGTTGTTGTAGAAACTGTTGTAGCCCCGTTCCACAACTCCATAACACCGATAGCTGATAAGAGGGAACTATCCTTGATAATAGTGATAAATTCGTTCCCCAATGCTGGCAAAATATTTTTGATTGCTTGTGGCAAAATCACATAGCGCATCGCATTTTTAGGACGAATCCCTAAAGAATAGGCAGCCTCTAGCTGACCTTTTGGAACCGCATTAATCCCAGCACGAACAGTCTCAGAAACATAAGCACCACTGTTCATAGAGATAATCAAAATCCCTGGAATTAGACGAGAAAGGTCAACACCTAAAATTCCAACCTGAATAGTCGGAGCATTGATGTGCATAAGGGCAAAGGCAATCATAATCTGAACCATCATCGGTGTCCCACGGAAAATCCAAACGTACAAGTTGGCGAACCAAACAAGCGGTTTAAACTTTGAACGTTGCCCAAAAGCCAAGACAACACCCAAAATAGTTCCCAAAAAGACAACACAGATAGAAATGAGAACCGTCACAACAGCCCCATAGTTAAAATAAGGTAAATACTTAGGTAAAAAAGAAAAATTCATAGTTACACTGCTTTCTAAAATAGAATACTGTATGATTATAACATGTATTGAATTAAAATTCAAACTTTTTATCCGATTTATTCAAAAAAACTTTAAGCTAGTAGAATTAGCGAGAAATCTTAGTTTTTTCTAGTCAAGTTGGCCTCCTTTATGGTAAAATAGTAACGATAAGAAATGAAGGAGAATCAAAATGGAATCACATTTGGTTAGAATCATCAACCGCCTTGAAGCAATGGCAAAAGACGGCGGAAATTTAAAACGTAATTTTGAACGCGAAGGAGTTGTTGTTGCAGAAGTTGCATACAGCCACGACGAAGAAAATGGATCAATCTTTACCCTTCGTGATGTAGAAGCTCGCGAAACTTATACTTTTGATAGCATTGACTTGATTGCAATGGAGATTTACGAACTCCTTTACTAATACAAAACAAGCTGGGATTACACCCTGCATGTCTAACCAAAATCCTTTTTGTCTCACAAATAGGATTTTTTTATTCCCTAAAATCTCAAAAATTTTCATTGTAACAACTTCTCAAAGCTTCAATCTTTTTACTTGCTTTACACCCCAATCCTGTTATAATGAGAGTATAGAAATTTGACTATTTTTGACCTTTGAACAGATCAGGATAAAGAAAGAAATGAGGTAGATGTATGCTTTGTCAAAACTGTAAAATTAACGACTCAACAATTCATCTTTACACCAATCTCAATGGAAAACAAAAACAAATTGACCTCTGTCAAAACTGCTATAAGATTATCAAGACAGATCCTAACAATAGCCTCTTTAAAGGTATGACGGATCTGAACAATCGTGACTTTGATCCCTTTGGTGATTTCTTCAATGACCTAAACAATTTCAGGCCTTCTAACAATACTCCTCCAATTCCCCCAACCCAATCAGGTGGAGGTTACGGTGGAAACGGCGGTTATGGTTCTCAAAATCGTGGACCTGCTCAAACTCCTCTACCAAGCCAAGAAAAAGGCCTACTGGAAGAATTTGGTATCAACGTAACTGAAATTGCCCGTCGTGGAGATATAGATCCCGTTATTGGGCGCGATGATGAGATTATCCGTGTCATTGAGATTCTCAATCGCAGAACCAAGAATAATCCTGTTCTTATTGGCGAACCAGGTGTCGGAAAAACGGCCGTTGTCGAAGGTCTAGCTCAGAAAATTGTTGATGGCGATGTTCCACATAAACTCCAAGGTAAACAAGTCATCCGTCTGGATGTGGTTAGCTTGGTTCAAGGAACGGGTATTCGTGGACAATTTGAAGAACGCATGCAAAAACTCATGGAAGAAATTCGCAAACGTGAGGATATCATCCTCTTTATCGATGAAATCCATGAAATTGTTGGTGCTGGTTCTGCGGGCGATGGCAATATGGATGCAGGAAATATCCTCAAGCCAGCCCTTGCTCGTGGGGAACTGCAACTGGTCGGTGCCACTACCCTCAATGAATACCGTATCATTGAAAAAGATGCTGCCCTAGAGCGTCGTATGCAGCCTGTCAAAGTTGATGAACCAACAGTGGAAGAAACAATCACTATCCTCAAAGGAATTCAAAAGAAATACGAAGACTACCACCACGTTCAGTATACCGATGCTGCAATTGAAGCAGCTGCAACTCTTTCCAATCGCTACATCCAAGATCGCTTCTTGCCTGACAAGGCCATTGACCTCCTAGATGAAGCTGGTTCTAAGATGAACTTGACCTTGAATTTTGTGGATCCTAAAGTAATTGATCAACGCTTGATTGAGGCTGAAAATCTTAAATCTCAAGCTACACGAGAGGAAGATTTTGAGAAGGCGGCTTATTTCCGCGACCAGATTGCCAAGTATAAGGAAATGCAAAAGAAAAAGGTCACAGACCAAGACACTCCTATCATCAGTGAGAAAACCATTGAGCACATTATCGAGCAGAAAACAAATATCCCTGTTGGTGATTTAAAAGAGAAAGAACAATCTCAACTCATCCATCTAGCCGAAGATCTCAAGTCTCATGTTATTGGCCAAGATGATGCAGTCGATAAGATTGCCAAGGCTATTCGCCGTAATCGTGTCGGTCTCGGTACGCCTAACCGTCCAATTGGAAGCTTCCTCTTTGTCGGGCCAACCGGTGTCGGTAAGACAGAACTTTCCAAACAACTAGCCATTGAACTTTTTGGTTCTGCTGATAGCATGATTCGCTTTGACATGAGTGAATACATGGAAAAACACAGCGTTGCTAAGTTGGTCGGTGCCCCTCCAGGTTATGTTGGTTACGATGAGGCTGGGCAATTAACTGAAAAAGTTCGCCGCAATCCATATTCTCTCATCCTTCTCGATGAAGTGGAAAAAGCCCATCCAGATGTTATGCACATGTTCCTCCAGGTCTTGGACGATGGTCGTTTGACAGATGGGCAAGGACGTACCGTTAGCTTCAAGGATGCCATCATCATCATGACTTCAAATGCAGGTACAGGTAAGACAGAAGCCAGCGTTGGATTTGGTGCTGCTAGAGAAGGACGTACCAACTCTGTTCTCGGTGAACTCGGAAACTTCTTTAGCCCAGAGTTTATGAACCGTTTTGATGGCATTATCGAATTTAAGGCTCTCAGCAAGGACAACCTCCTTCAGATTGTCGAGCTCATGCTAGCAGATGTTAACAAACGTCTTTCTAGCAACAACATTCATTTAAATGTAACTGACAAGGTCAAGGAAAAGTTGGTTGACCTCGGTTATGATCCAAAAATGGGCGCACGCCCACTTCGTCGAACTATTCAAGATTATATTGAGGACGCAATCACTGACTACTACCTTGAAAATCCAAGCGAAAAAGACCTCAAGGCAGTTATGACCAGCAAGGGCAAGATTCAAATTAAGTCTGCCAAAAAAACTGAAGTAAAAACTTCTGAAAAAGAAGTATAAATCCTATAGAAAAGGAGTAGAAAATGAAATCTTTCTGCTCCTTTTTACTAAAATAACTATAAGTTCTTGACAGCTCGGCCTTTGTCTATTAAGATAATAATAAAGATACTAGATAATGAGGAAAATGCAATGGCAAACCCAACTTTCGGAGAAAAAAAAGAGAATACAGACTATGTTGCTCGTTACGGTGTATATGCTGTTATCCCTGACGCTGAACAAAAACAAATTGTTCTTGTTCAAGCACCAAATGGCGCTTGGTTCTTACCAGGTGGTGAAATTGAAGCAGGTGAAAACCATCAGGAAGCCCTAAAACGTGAGTTGATTGAAGAACTTGGCTTTACTGCTGAAATTGGTAGCTATTACGGACAAGCTGACGAATATTTCTACTCTCGTCACCGTGATACCTACTACTACAATCCTGCCTACCTCTATGAAGCGACTTCTTTCAAGGAAGTTCAAAAACCACTAGAAGACTTTAATCATATTGTCTGGTTCCCTATCGACGAGGCTATTGAAAATCTTAAACGTGGTAGCCATAAATGGGCCATCCAATCTTGGAAAAAACAGCATAAGATTGACTAAACCAAGCTACTTTATTCAAAAAATGCTATAATAGAATTAGAAAATCGGAGGAAATATTATGAAGCTTATCAATACGACAAACTCACACTCACAACTTGTAAAAGGCCAGCTAGAGAGTACAGATGCAACCCTTGTTGAGGTCTATTCTGCTGGAAATACAGATGTTATTTTTACCCAAGCTCCGCTTCACTATGAAATCCTCATCTCAAATAAACACCGTGCTATTCGAGAAACTGAAATCGAAGCTATTCAAGAATTTTTCTTGAAACGTAAAATTGATAAGGACTCTATTGATGAGGCCAATATCAAAACACTCTACTCAGAAAAATTAATTGGGATTTCGATTCCAACCAAGTAAAGAAGATAAGTAAAAACTCGATTCGACAAAAAATCCAGTAAGTCTTTCCATAATAAAACGCATAGTAGCAAAGTTTTCTACACCTGCTATTATGCGTTTTTATAATTTTGAAGTCTATTGCTAATCAATGAAAAATCAGAGAGCGAACTAGGAAGCTAACCTCAAGTTGCTCAAAGCACTGCTTTGAGGTTGTAGATAAGACTGATGAAGTCAGTCACATATATAATCCAAGGCGACGCTGACGTGGTTTGAAGAGATTTTTGATGAGTATTACTATAAAAAAGATTTGATTTTGCTTCTCACAAAATCAAATCTTTTTATTATTTTAGAAACGAATTGTTTCACGTGTTTTCTCATATGAAATAACAAAGCGGTTGGTTACACCAGGCTCTGCCACTTCCAATGCTTGAGAAATCTTGTCAAATGAAGCGCGATAATCAAATTCTTTTTCAAAAATATCTAAAGCTTCGTTAAATGCTTCTTGAATGCGTTCATCAAATGAGCGGTAGCGGTTAGAATATTGCAATAGTTGTTCTGTCAAGGTTGCATACTGTACAATATTATAAGTTTCCGCCTCAAGCTCCTCCATATCCTTCGTTGCAATTTCAAGAATACGGTTAACTGATTCTATATTGACTAAGTTTTGCTCTAATTCAGCCATTAGATCTTCCGTATTATTACTTGCTGTAAAGAATAACTTCAAGAAAGTTTGTGGAATACCAGGTAGGTTTCGTTTTTCCATATATCTCTTGATTGTATGGAGACGATTAACATATACATTTGCTTTTTGACGTGCATTGATATCATCTTTCTCAACTCGTGCAAGACGCTCACTAACTGCAATTTGTTCATCTTCAATCTCTTTAAGATTTTCCTGCAGAGATTCAAGTTTTTCTTCAAGAATTGAATATGCTTGAGTTGGTTCATCTTGATTTGAAGTTGCCTCAATAATAGCAGTCTCAAAGCTTTCTAATTCGGACTGTAAACGACGAACATGACTTGCATCCGACTCAGAAAGTAAATAGTTTTTACTCAAACGCTCAATGTCTTCTATCAATAAAGCATTATTTTCCTTCATGTGCTGCAGATAAGTAGGAAGTGTTGCCACTAAACCTTCTACTACTTTCTGTGCCGCAATTTCTCTTGTAAAGATATCATAAAGTGCATTAATCTCTTCTTGGATTTGAGTATTTTCGTACTCTGCATTATCCAATTCTAATTTCGCAATATTCTCATGATTTTTCTTGAGAGCTTCATAAAGCAGTTGGAAACGCGCTTCAATATCCGTTTCAGCAAAATGATAATTAGCATCTAAAAGCTTACGGTAGCCATCTTCTAAATCTTCCAGTTGATCAGGTAGGTCTTTAGATAATGTTGCTACAATTGCTGGTATACGATCAACAATATGCGTTAAAGCCAAAATATGATTTTCAGCATTATCCAAAATCACAGCTGCTTCTACTGGATCTCCAGACGAATTTAAAGTTACAAACTGAGAAAACTCTGATTGGATATTTTCCAATTGTTTTTCGATTTCAGATAAACCTTGGCCATATTCTTCAGAATGATCAGCAACTCGGTGTTGCAACTCTTCAAACAAGTCCAAGGTATGAAGAACACGTCCACTATTTTTAGATTCTTGTTTCTCCAAATCTGCCAAGGCATTGCGAATTGCCGCAATATCTTCTTCAATCAAGGTAATTTGACTCTCGATTTGATCAATTTGATGACTGGCTTTGAAAAAACGGAATGAGTTATTGTAGCCTTCTGCCTCGAAAAGATTATTTTCGATATCGGCAAAAGAATTAAGAGATAGGTCAACCCATTTTTGGTTCCATTCACGGAAAGTCACCTGACTTTGTCCAATCAAGTGCATATTTTTTACAGCTTCAACTTCATCATTAACTGGAAGATTGTACAGTTCTTCTTTTTTCTCTTCTAAAATTGCTAGTTTACTTTCATTGCGTTTTCTTACATAGATTGCGATAGCATAAGCAATGACCAATAAAACTGCAACTGCAACTATTAAATAAATTACTAGGCTAGCAGACATATTAAACTCCTTTTTTACTTGAAACAATCGTAACGATTATATCATATTTTTTAGACCAGGGGAACTACTTCTCCCTATTTTTTAGACATCAAGTGTACTATAGACAGCATTTTCTTCGATAAACTCACGACGAGGCTCTACTCGATCCCCCATCAACATATCAAAGATTTTATCTGCTTCTGCAGCATCATCCACAGAAACTCTAGCCATCAAGCGATGTTCGGGATCCATGGTTGTTTCCCATAACTGATGGTCGTCCATTTCACCTAGACCCTTATAACGCTGAATAGTCGGTTTGGTACGACCTTCACTATAACGGGCCAAGGCTTCTTGGAGTTTGATTTCTTGATCTGCTCCTGGCTGGATATATTCTTTAATCTCACTTCCAACCTTGACACCATAGATTGGTGGTTGGGCAATATAAACATAACCAGCTTCTAGGATTGGTTTCATATAACGATAAATCAAGGTTAAAAGAAGGGTACGAATGTGAGCTCCATCAACATCGGCATCGGTCATCAAAACGAGTTTTTGGTACCGAGCTTTTGATACATCAAATTCTGCGCCAAATCCTGTTCCCATAGCTGTGAAAAGACTACGAATTTCTTCGTTGGCTAGAATTTTATCCATACTTGCCTTTTCAACGTTCAAAATCTTACCGCGAATTGGAAGAATAGCCTGAAATTCACGGTTTCGACCAGATTTGGCGGATCCACCAGCTGAGTCTCCTTCGACGATGAAGAGTTCTGTTTCAGCAGGATTGTTAGAAGAACAGTCTGCTAGTTTCCCTGGAAGGTTGGAAATTTCCAAACCAGATTTTTTACGAGTGACTTCACGCGCACGCTTGGCAGCCACACGAGCCTTAGCAGCTAAAATCCCTTTTTCCACGATACGCTTGGCAATCTGTGGATTTTCCATGAGGAAATCAGAGAAAGCATCACTGAAGAGACGATTGGTAATCTTAACCACTTCGCTATTCCCCAGTTTAGTCTTAGTTTGTCCTTCAAATTGTGGATTTGGGTGTTTAACTGAAATAACTGCAGTTAATCCTTCACGAACATCTTCCCCTGTTAAATTGTCTTCATTGTCTTTAAGCAATTTATTCTTGCGAGCATAATCATTGATAACACGAGTCAAGGCTGTACGGAAACCTTGCTCATGCGTTCCACCTTCATGAGTATGAATATTGTTGGCGAAACTCATGACATTTTCATGATAACCCGTTGTGTACTGCATGGCTACTTCAACTGTGATATCATCCATCTCACCGTCTGTGTAGATTGGTGTATCAAAGATAACATCCTTATTCTCGTTGATATATTCAACGTAACTAGCAATCCCACCTTCATAATGGTAATGCTTGGTTTGTTCCAAACCTTCACGCTTATCTGTGATAGAGATTCGAAGACCACGATTTAGAAAGGCCAATTCTTGAATACGCTTATTTAATTTATCAAAATCAAAGGTTGTTGTTTCAGTGAAGATTTCTGGGTCTGGTGTAAAGTGAACTGTTGTTCCCGTTTTATCTGTATCTCCAACCACCTCAAGGTCTGCGACAACATGACCACGACGGTATTCTTGGTAATGAATCTTTCCGTTTTTGTGGACATGAACATCTAATTGAGTTGAAAGGGCGTTAACAACTGAGGACCCCACTCCGTGAAGACCACCTGAAACCTTGTAGCCGCCACCGCCAAACTTTCCTCCAGCGTGAAGGACAGTAAAGACAGTTTCCACGGCAGGTCGGCCTGTTTTTTCCTGAATATCGACTGGGATACCACGCCCATCATCGACAACAGTAATTGAATCATCTGGCTCAATAAAGACTTGAATATGGCTGGCAAATCCTGCCAAGGCCTCGTCAATTGAGTTATCAACAATTTCCCAGACTAGATGGTGAAGACCTTCTTTTGAGGTTGACCCGATATACATCCCTGGACGCATACGAACAGCCTCTAAGCCCTCTAAAACTTGAATTTGACTGGCATCATAATCTTGTGCCTGCAGATTTTTGATTTCTTCTGTCATCTTATTCCTTTTTCTTACATGTCTAATACTTGTCTTAAATTCACGATACTGGTAAACAAGTGGGTATCCAATCCTGCAGCTTGACCTGCTTCGATATCAATCGGCCGATCACCAATGACAAGCCCAGAATCAATCTGATACTTCTCTCTTAAATAAATCATAGACTCAGGATCTGGTTTTCTCTTAAAGCCTGAGTTAGAAGTCACTACTTCCGTAAAATAAGCTGCTATGGAGGTCTTTTCTAAAATTTCCAAGACCTGATTATTTCTATGAGAGACCAAAAAATGACGCCCACCTTGATTTGAAATGTCCTCCAATAAGTTAGAAACTCCATCAAATAAAATCGGGTGTTCAAGCTCTCTAGCTTCATTTTCCTTGTACTTTTCTAAAAAATGCTCTAAGTTGGGAGCGAATGTCTCAATTGCAAAATCAGTAGAAACCTTTAAAGCTTGATAGACACTGTCATGGTCTTGTCTGATACCATACAGTGCCAATGTTTCAACAAATGCAGCTGTTGAAGTTTCATAATTATCCAGTAAAGTTCCACCTAAATCCCAGATATAATCGTGATATTTCATAGCTTTCATTATACCATTTTTTCGTTAAAAAAGCGATGATTTCCCTGAGTTTTCCACATAAAAAACGAGAGGTTAACTCCCGTTTTATTGATTTTTACCAAAGACATCTCGATAGAGCATTCCAGTTCGTAACCCCTCTGCGTATCCTCCTAATTGCTCTACCAACTCGTAGGCAAAGGCAAGGGCTGTCGAGGGACCTCGACTGGTTGTCAAATGACCATCTACCACTACTGTTTTCTTGACGTATTGACCATCAATGATTTGCTCTTGAACGCCGTCATAGCAGGTGTACTGCTTATTTTTCAATAGCCCTGCTTGATTGAAAGCAATTGGAGCCGCACAAATGGCTGCTAGTTTCTTCCCTTCTTGCTCGAAGCTTTGCAATTCTTGAATCAAGGCCTGATTATCGCGCAAATGTGCAGAACCAGGCATCCCTCCAGGAAGAACAATCATGTCATAGTCTGATAAATCACCATCAAAGACACGATCTGCTGTGACTTGGATTGCATGTGAACCCGTCACTTGCTCTTCAAAACCAACCATATCACAAGTGATATTTGCCCGACGCAAAACATCCACAACTGTCAAAGCTTCAATTTCTTCAAAGCCCTGAGCTAACATAACTGCTACTTTAACCATGATTTTCTCCTTATTTTATTCGTTTTAATACAACCTTTTTCCGCTTGAATCGGACTTTTCCACTCTTTTCTTCAGCTAGGTTTGTCTGGTAACTCATCGATAAAAGCAAGCCAACACCAATCAAGTTACTGATAATAGCCGATCCCCCTTGCGAAATAAAAGGCAAGGGAATCCCAGTCAAAGGAAGCAAGCCCGTCACAGCGCCGATATTCTCAAAGATATGGAAGAGCAACATCATAATCAAACCTGTAGAAATATAGGTGTAGAACTGGTTATTTGATTTGAGAGTAATCTTCAACATACGGTAAATCAGCATGAGGTAAAGGGCGATAACAAGGACAGAACCAATAAAGCCAAAATCTTCTGCGATCACCGTGAAAATCATATCCGACTCTCGAACTGGAATAAGCAGATTCGAAGCATTAAAACCTTGACCAAATAAGCCACCGCTGCCAATGGCAATCTGTCCTTGAGCCTGCTGATAAGTGGTTGTTTGGGCAAAGTCGAATGGATTGAGCCAAGCCAAGATACGATTGATTTGGTAGGTCGGCATTCCCAGTTGATGGAGAAAAGCCCGGCCACCCTTACTGATAAAAATGGCTAAGAATCCAGCAACTCCTGTTACAGCAGTCACAAATACTGGAATAATAATTTTCCAAGAAACTCCTGATAGTAAGACGATTCCTGAGAAAATGGCTACAAAAACCAAAGCCGTCCCCAAGTCACTTTGAAGTGCCAAAAGAACTAGGACTGGAATGGTAAAAACAATCATCCAAAAAATTAATAAAAAGTCCAGCGGAACTGTACGTTGCCATTCCTTATGTTTCTTTGTAAATTGGACAATGACACGAGCCAACATGAGGATATAGGATATCTTCATAAATTCTGACGGTTGGAATAGGGTAATTCCATTTATTGATACCCAGTTTTTGGCACCCGTTGATGCAACTAGACTTGGATTATAAAAGACGATCGGCAGAACCATGAGTCCCAAGCCTAAAATATATAGAAAAGGGGTCACTTTCCAAAGAAATTCTGTATTAAAGAGCATGACCACAAAACCAATCACAAGCCCCAAGGCAATCCAGGCGACCTGCTGTCCTAAAATGGGCAAAATATTATTTGGATAATCATGACTAACGGCTATATAAATAGCCACCACGCCGATAACCAGTAGGAAAAACACTGGCAATAGCAAACTATAATCGACTCTAGAGTCGAGAGAACGTTTCATATATACTAACCTTATACTTTCATACAATACTATTTATCAAAGTTCATTTAAAAATTTATCAACAGCCTCATCAACTTCGGATCGAGAGACGGTTTTAACAGTCGCTTCTTTTGCTAGAGAAGTCACAATTTGCTTGCCGTATCGTTTTCCAACAATTCTTCTATCCAGAATGAGGGTTAAGGAACGTTGGTGTTCACGTCTCATACTTCTTCCCAAAGCCTGTTTTAAACGAATAATAGCCATAGGCAATTGATAATCATAAAAGGCATTTTTCCCTTCTTGAATTAGTTCCTGATTGATCTTTTTCGTCAAGGGCTCTTGGGGATTTTGGAAAGGAAGTCTCGGTACAACCTGAATCACAAAAGGATGACTTGAAAAATCAACTCCCTCCCAGAAACTTGCTGCACCAAGCAGAATTTGTTGTTCACCTTTTTCAAAGCGTTTCTTCAGTTGATGAACATCACCATTTTTATACTGGGCCAGATGGCTAACTGGAAGTAAATCCGATACTGCTAGAAGCATGTCTTTAGCAGTAAAGAGAACCAAAATCGGTTGTTGGAAAGCTTGAATATCCATCAGCAAATCAGCTACCTCCTTGGCATAGACTTCTAAGGAAGTTTCTGTTACTAGAGGAAAATCTTTGACCAAGACCACTTCTTGATCCTGTTTTTTACCAGCTTCAATCTTAACAAATTTAGCTTCAGGATACCCCAAAAGTTCTGCCAAAGAAACTCTTTGACTAATCTCAAGAGTGGCCGATACTCCCAAGACTTGACATGAATCAGGTACTAAGGAAGATAGAAGAATACGGCCTGATTTGGTAGAAGAAATCTGAATTTTCTTTTGACTCGTTTCAGTTGCTTCAAGCCAGTAATCTCGGTCATCTGTAAAATAGCGAACCAGTTCCTCAAAACCTTCTACTTCTAATTCTGAAAAATACTGGTGGAGATTGGCCAGAGAATCGAAGATATTTTTCCTAGATTTGCCAGACTGAAATTGTTCTATCAAGTAAAAGCACTCAAAGCGAATACTTTCTAGTATTCGTTGCTGGATCTTACTTTGCTCCTCCAGTAAAGTCTTATCAACTAAATCAATAATAGACTGGATATCGTAGGTCTCTTGAAGCAGATTTTCTAGAGCCAACAAAACTTTTTGGACTTCATCAATAATCAATAAACGGTCACTAACAAATTCAGGATTATCTTCCAGTCTAGTTACAAGATAGGCATGATTAGTCACTAAAAGCTTGCAAGCTTGTGCCCTTTCTTGACTACGTTTCCAAAAATCTTCCGTCACAAATAAGCTCTTGGATGATAAATTCCCATCATGACGAAGGTCTGTTAGAAAATGTTGGTAACGGTAGAGTTGCCCGATTTCATCCAAATCCCCCGTTTCTGTCTCTGTCAGCCAGACCAAAAGTTGCATTTTAAAGCGTCTAAATAAGCGATTCTCATCATTTTCCTGCAAGGAACGATAAAAGGCATCCAACTTCAGATAATTGTGTGGTCCCTTTAAAGAATGAATATCTGTATGGAATACTTCCTTGAGACGTTTACCTTCTTCTTCCATGATTTGATTTTGAAGAATCTTTGTCGGAACACTAAGGACAATCTGACGCTCTTTTACTTGGGACAAAGCGGGTAAGAGATAGCCATAGGTTTTCCCAATTCCTGTCGGTGCTTGAATCAGAGAGACAGACTCATCTTTCAATAGCAAACCGACCTCTTTAGCAAAACTTTCTTGCTCCTCCCTCACTTCAAGGTTCAACAGAGAAATGTTTTTAGAAAAATCCTGAGATAGTTTTCGTAGCTCTAGGGGAGCTGCCGTTTTCTTGAAATACAGTCCTTGAACTTCTACCAAATCAGAAGAGCTCAGGATAGATTGGTTACGATAAATTTCTTCAATAACCAAGTAGGACTCATATAGGAGAGCGTCAGCCATTTCCAGCAGGCGTTCCAAAAGTCCTTTAGGAAGCTTGACCATCTTTTCTCGTAGAAAAAGGAGTAATTCCGCAGTAGCTTGGGCATCTGAAAGGGCTGTGTGGGCGTGTTTTAGAGGAATTCCTAATTCTCGACACAAAATCGGTAAACTATATTTTTCCAGTTCTGGGAAAAAGACCTGGGCTAATTCGACCGTGTCAACACGAGGATTTCTTAGTTCATAGCCTTCAAAAAATAAATTTTCCGCCAAGAGATTGGCATCAAACTGAACATTATGGGCTACAAAAATCCCATCCTCAACCAAGTCAAAGATTTTTCTAGCAACTTGCGAAAAATCAGGTGCTTGCGCCAGACGTTGGTCTGTCAATCCTGTCAGTTCTTTGATATGAGCATCCAAGGGTTCATGGGGATTGACATCCGTCGTATAGTGATCGATGATTTTTTCGTCCTCAATCACGACAATTCCCACTTGGATAATTTTAGCCTTACTACCTGTGCTAGTTGCCTCTAAATCAACCACAACATAGCGATTACCAATCGTTTTCATTATAAAAAATTATACCAAAAAAAGGGCCATTTGGCACCTGCAAACATGGGATAATTTTCAAACTCAAAGAGATCACTTCCCTTAAAAAAACCATCAAACAGAGCATCCTAGCCTGCTGATTTTTTGAAAATAGTGAAGAAATAAGAAAAATTGAGAGAAGAAATGTTTGTATCTTCCTTCTCTCAACGAATCATTTACTTTATTTAACCATATCAGGATCGTAATCATAGAAACCTGTATCAAGGAATCGGTTTTTAGGGTGAAGTTTACGAACTTCTTCATCCAGCAAGAAGGCTTGGTCATGGCTAAAGTTGCCCTCTTGGATCAAGCTACGCGCTTGGATAAAGAGTTTTGCAATCTCAACAAAGTTCTGACCAGGAGTGTAGAGACCTTCTAGTTTCCAGTGAGTGAAACCATGCTCCACCAATTCTGTCAATTTGGTCATCAAATCAAGGTCATTGTTGGCAAAGATGTGGGTACCATGATTGTCTTCAAAAATAGAATAGTGGCTCTCAGGATCACTTGGCTCAGCCAAGAAGAGGTCACGCTTACGAGTCTTTTCATCATCGATATGCGTAAAGTTATAGTAGTTTTGCAAGAGCGGACGTTTAGAATGATGGATGACGCTAGCTCCGTAAACCAAAACTTCAGCAGGAATTTCCAAAATTTCTGGCATTTTGAAGAGTTCAGCTGATGGAATTTCACGCGCCAAAACAGCCTCCGATGCGCCAGCCTTTTGTCCCCAGAAGTTGATCTGACGACTGCTAGTTACCATAGTCGAAGCATCGTAGATAGTCTTAAAGGAATAACCATCGCGATTGACCACGTAAAAGACACCTGCATCCCCAATCGTAATGTAATCTGTCTTGATTTCTTCCAAGAAATCTAAGAAAGGCTTGATACGGTCCATCATATCTTGGTGCATGAGGGCGTTAACCGCAACGATCAATTCCTTACCAGCATCATGAACCAGCTTAGCGATTTCACGCAATTGGTCATGACTAAAGGTTGTTGGCAGACGAAGGCCAAAATCTTTCTCACCGACATAGATACGGTCTACGCCAGCTTCGAGCAGTTGTTTAACTTGTTCAATACTTTCAGCAGTTGCTGTAATGATAATCTTTTCCATAAGAAAAATTATACCATATTTCTAGCAAATCAGCCAAGACTTATCAGAGTTTTACAAATAGGGATAATTTCTCGGGTAACTTCTCAAAGTAACTTCCACTTGACTTACCAAAGTGGGAACTAGTCTAAAACAGATTTTTATAAGAATAACTAGATAAAGGCAAACCCAGAAGCATGAGAGAGCTCGCCAGTAACAATTTACTTTGTACACTATCCATAAATAGCAAACATCTCAAGCTCCATTAATTTTCAAAACATCATAGATAAAATCTAGTCCAAAATTTAAGCAATTGATGCTGTAGGATTTATACATTGTTATAAATTTCTAGTCGTTTTGTTCTTATGATAAGAAAAATGGCATAGAAAAACGAGTATCTCCATCTACGGAAATACTCGTTTTTTGATAGTTAGAAGTGGTTTTTTGCTCAGATTCATTTCTTTTTATAAAATTTATCAAGCAAGCGACCAACTAGCTCATCTTTTTTCTATTTCTGCCAATATGCGTGACAGGTAGTAATGATAGCCAAAAATAGCAAGAGCAAACAAGAGGATAAGAGCTCCTACTCCCAAGCTGATGGCAAGGATAGGGGAGAGAGACCGAACCAAGAATAAGCTCCCTATTACAAGGGCCATTAAGATAACACTATAAACCAAAATCAAAACAATTGCTACTATACGATTTGAACGGTTCACCAGGTCCGTAATGTTACTCCAATTGGTTGACAAATTTTTCACGTCCTTAAGGTAATGGTGGCAAGAAAGGATGACACTGGCAAGGAACCATGCCACAAGAAGGTAAATCATCGAAAGGATGGGCAAGCCTAGATATAGAGAAAGACCAAGTAAAGTCAGAACTGGTAAAAAGGACTGAACAGCAAATATAATCCAAAATTTCACTTTCACATAACGAGCAAAGTCAAAGGGTAAACTCTTAAGAAAATCAACATTTTCCCTCTCCAAGGACAAGGCAATTGAATGCAGGCTGGTGATATTGTTATTGACAACTGCTATAAACAATCCTATAAAAAACAAGGGTAACCAGTATGGAGGATGAATGTCTGGAACTATCTGAGAATCTCGAATTTTGGAAATCAGACCGATCATCATGAAATAAGGAAGAAAAGCACTTGTAAAAAGCACTGTAATCACGCCAGTTCCCTGTCCCAAGAGGGTGAGGTGGTAGCGTAAAACCATACGGAAAAAGCCCTTTTTATTAGTAGTTGAAATTCTCTCCTTATTGCGACGTTCTTTCTTGACCTTCTCCTCACTATTAAGCAGGATAACGTCATAAAAACGAGGAAGGACCTTCTTTTTGGTCAGGTAAAGCAAGAAAACAGTTAAAGCTATCCAAGCGAGCAGACCCAGGATGGCTTCCGTCGAAAAAGGAGCCACTGCTATTTTGTAAAAGATATGAAGAGGATAAAGGAGAAATGGAATGTCTCTAACTTTGTCAACAATACTTCCAAAAGTCGACTGTAGAAAGAGGACAAATATTAAAGGTATGAGAACCCCTATCCCAATCATCACATTCGAAAAAATAGACTGATACTTTCTGAAGACCCTAGTCTGAGCCAAGAAATGTACTGCCACTACCATCACTAAAGTAACAGAGACAAATAATAAGGCCAAGGACAGCAGCATCAAAGGCAAGCCCAGCCAAATAGAAGGAGCTAGCCTAATATAGAGGACTAGAAAATAAGCTAGGATTGGTACAATTCCAGTTAGAGCTGGCAAGAGAACAGACAGTCCTTTAGCAATTATAATCTCTGATTCTTTAAAGGCATAAGGCCTATACGATACCAAGTCCTTACTCTCATAAAAGACATTGTAAAATGCAGTGAAAGAAGTTGAAAAGGCAAGCACCAGTAAAATAGCAACCATGGTACTAAAAAAACTTGGCCTTTCCTCAAAAGGAAAACGAAAGGCTATATTTATAAACATGAAAAGCATCAAGAGACTGGAAAAAATGTAAGAACTTAGAACTCTAGCGGAAACATTTACTTTTTTCCCAGGATTCTTAGCTTGCTTCTTTCGTAGGTTAGCCAGATTAGCTTCTTGAGATGAATAGAGGATATTGATATCAACTAATTTTTTAATGACCTTGAGACGCATCTGAAACCTCCTCTTTTCTACCAGCAAGGCTAAGGTAGATACTTTCCAAAGACTGGTCTGGGTGGTCTTTTCTCAAGTCCTCTACACTACCACAATAAATCAAATGCCCCTTTTTCAAAATAGCAATCCGATCACAGACTTGCTCTGCCACCTCTAGGACATGTGTTGAAAACAAGACCGTCTTGCCTTTTTGTGCATGTTTCTTCATCATCTGCTTCAAATCAAAGGCAGCCTGGGGATCCAAACCTGTCAAGGGTTCGTCCAAGACCCAAATATCAGGATCAGACAAGAGTGCCCCAATGACAAAGACTTTCTGACGCATTCCGTGAGAAAGGGTTTCAATAACCTGATAGCGATTTTCAGCAAAATCAAAAACACTTAATAGCCTAGCTAGACTAGCCTCCAATTCAGAGCTAGTCAGATCATAGGATGAAGCAATCAATTCCCAAAATTCATTGGCCGTTAAGCGTAAAAATAAGTCAGGCGAGTCTGCAACGTAGCCAATCTTTCGTTTGATAGCCAAGCGATTTTCTGATAAATCCTGACCGTCTACCAAAATACGACCACTGCTAGGTGAAATGATACTGACTAGGGATTTTATAGTGGTCGATTTTCCAGCACCATTATGGCCAATCAAGCCCATAATCTCTCCATTTTCAATCTGCAGATTGAGATTGCTCAAAGCCTCTTTATCACCATACAACTTACTAACATTTTGAAATTCAATCATGGGACAACTCCTATCTTTATCTATATTACATACTGTTATACTAGCACTTTGATACAAAAAAATCAACACTTTATTTTAAGTAGTTAAAATATATTTATTCTATCTTACGCAAACGTTTGCCCTAAGGGATACTTTATGATAGAATAAAGAACAAGATTGACAAGTAAGAGGAAACATCATGCAAAATCAAACACTCATGCAATACTTTGAATGGTATCTGCCCCACGATGGCCAGCACTGGACGCGTCTAGCTGAAGATGCTCCACACCTAGCTCATCTGGGGATTAGCCACGTCTGGATGCCACCAGCTTTTAAGGCAACCAATGAAAAAGATGTCGGCTATGGGGTCTATGACTTATTCGACTTAGGAGAGTTTAACCAAAAAGGGACTGTCCGCACTAAGTATGGTTTTAAAGAAGACTATCTTCAAGCCATTCAAGCCCTAAAAGCACAGGGAATCCAGCCTATGGCCGATGTGGTACTCAACCACAAGGCTGCGGCCGATCACATGGAAGCCTTTCAGGTCATCGAAGTGGATCCTGAAGATCGTACAGTCGAACTCGGAGAACCCTTCACCATCAACGGCTGGACTAGCTTTACCTTCGATGGTCGCCAAAATACCTACAATGACTTCCACTGGCATTGGTACCACTTCACAGGTACAGACTACGATGCCAAACGTCGTAAATCTGGGATTTATCTGATCCAAGGTGATAACAAGGGCTGGGCTAACGAGGAATTGGTCGATAACGAAAACGGAAACTACGACTACCTCATGTATGCTGATCTAGACTTTAAACATCCTGAAGTCATCCAAAATATCTATGACTGGGCTAACTGGTTCATGGAGACGACTGGTGTAGCTGGTTTCCGCTTGGATGCCGTCAAACATATCGATTCTTTCTTTATGGGCAATTTTATCCGCGATATGAAGGAAAAATACGGTGAGGATTTCTATGTTTTTGGTGAATTTTGGAATCCAGACAAGGAAGCCAATCTAGACTATCTTGAAAAAACGGAAGAACGCTTTGACCTTGTCGATGTTCGTCTCCACCAGAATCTCTTTGAAGCCAGTCAAGCTGGCGCAAACTATGACCTTCGTGGCATTTTCACAGATAGCTTGGTTGAACTCAAGCCTGACAAGGCTGTGACTTTTGTCGACAACCACGATACCCAACGAGGTCAGGCTCTTGAGTCTACTGTTGAAGAATGGTTCAAACCAGCAGCTTATACCCTCATTCTGTTACGCCAAAATGGCCTTCCATGTGTCTTTTACGGCGACTACTATGGGATTTCAGGGCAATATGCTCAACAAGATTTCAAAGAAGTTCTTGACCGCCTCCTAGCCATCCGAAAAGACTTGGCCTATGGAGAACAAAATGACTACTTTGATGACCCTAACTGTATCGGTTGGGTACGTTCAGGTGCTGAACATCAATCCCCAATCGCAGTCCTTATCTCAAATGACCAAGAAAACAGCAAATCAATGTTTGTCGGCCAAGAATGGGCTAACCAAACTTTCATAGATTTACTTGGAAACCACCAAGATCAAGTTACAATCGATGAGGAAGGTTATGGACAATTCCCTGTCTCAGCTGCTTCAGTAAGTGTCTGGGCAGCCAATACAATCTAATAGCCAATGATTATCAAGCCAGGTCTAATCGGATTTGGCTTTTTTGTATTCACAAAAAGACCTACCCTAATGGATAGATCTTTATTGTCTTATAATTTACCTGCTACTGCATCCAAGAGTTCTTGGATTTTCGCTTGGTTGCTTCCTCCTGCCATGGCCATGTCTGGTTTACCACCACCACGTCCATCAACGATTGGAGCCAATTCTTTGATCAGGTTTCCTGCATGCACATCTTTAGTCTTGCTGGCTACAAGAACATTGACTTTGTCACCGATAGCAGCAACTAGGACAAGAAGATCAGAGTAGTCTTTTTGTTTCCAGTTATCTGCAAAAGTACGAAGGGCACCAGCATCGGATACAGACACTTGACTAGCAATGTAGCGGTGACCGTTGACTTCCTTCACATCCTTGAAGATATCGCCCGCGGCTGCAGCTGCGGCTTTTTCTTTCAATTCAGCATTTTCTTTTTGAAGCTGACGAAGTTGTTCTTGAAGGCCTTCTACCTTGTGAGGAACTTCCTTAACTTGAGGTGCTTTAAGAGTTGCTGCGACTGCTTTCAGTGCATCTTCTTGTTCACGATAAGCTTCAAAGGCTTCCTTACCAGTCACTGCCAAGATACGACGAGTTCCTGATCCAATCCCTTCTTCTTTGACGATCTTGAAGAGACCGATTTCAGAAGTATTGCCAACGTGGGTACCACCACAAAGTTCAACTGAGTAGTCACCGATGGTCACAACACGAACTTCCTTACCGTATTTCTCACCAAAGAGGGCCATAGCTCCCATTTCTTTGGCTGTGTCAATGTCTGTCTCAACAGTCTTGACCACAATAGCTTCCCAGATTTTTTCATTGACTTGCTGTTCAATAGCACGCAATTCTTCAGCAGTCACTGCTTGGAAGTGAGTAAAGTCAAAGCGAAGGAATTCAACTTCGTTAAGAGATCCTGCTTGTGTTGCGTGATTTCCAAGGATGTTGTGAAGGGCAGCGTGAAGCAAGTGAGTCGCAGTGTGGTTTTTCATAACACGGTGACGACGATTTGTATCAATTGCCAAGGTATATTCTTGGTTCAAAGCAAGCGGTGCAAGGACTTCAACTGTGTGAAGAGCTTGTCCGTTTGGTGCTTTTTGAACATTTGTCACAGCAGCCACGACCTTACCTGACTCATCCAAGATTTGTCCGTGGTCAGCGACCTGTCCACCCATTTCAGCGTAGAATGGAGTTTCCGCAAAGATAAGTGAGGCAGTTCCTTCTGATACAGCTTCTACTTCTGCATTGTCAGCTACGATAGCCACCAATTTAGAAGACAATTGGCTAGCATTGTAGTTGAAGACACTTTCTACAGTGATGTTTTGAAGGGTTTCATTTTGCATACCCATTGAGCCACCCTTGACAGCTGAGGCACGCGCACGTTCTTGCTGTTCCTTCATGGCTGCTTCAAAACCTTCACGGTCTACAGTCATACCAGCTTCTTCAGCGATTTCTTCTGTCAACTCTACGGGGAATCCGTATGTATCATAGAGTTTGAAAACATCAGAACCAGCAATGACAGATTGACCTTTTTCTTTCAATTCAGCTACAATGCCTTGGGCAAAGTGTTGACCTGAGTGAAGAGTACGCGCAAATGATTCTTCCTCGCTCTTAACGATTTTTTCGATAAAGTCACGTTTTTCAAGCACTTCTGGGTAGTAGCTTTCCATGATTTTTCCAACAGTTGGAACGAGTTTGTAAAGGAAAGGCTCGTTGATACCCAATTTTTGACCGTGCATAGAAGCACGACGAAGGAGACGACGAAGGACATAACCACGACCTTCATTTCCTGGAAGGGCACCATCACCGATGGCAAATGAAAGTGAACGGATGTGGTCAGCGATGACCTTGAAGCTCATGTTGTCGCCATCTTGGTCATAGACCTTACCAGACAATTTCTCCACTTCACGAATGATTGGCATGAAGAGGTCTGTTTCAAAGTTTGTCTTAGCACCTTGGATAACCGCCACCAAACGCTCCAAACCAGCGCCCGTATCAATGTTCTTGTGTGGCAATTCCTTGTATTCGCTACGAGGAACAGCAGGGTCTGCGTTAAATTGTGACAAAACGATGTTCCAGATTTCGATATAACGGTCGTTTTCGATATCTTCTGCAAGGAGACGAATACCGATATTTTCCGGGTCAAAGGCTTCCCCACGATCAAAGAAAATCTCTGTGTCTGGTCCAGACGGTCCCGCACCGATTTCCCAGAAGTTGTCCTCGATTGGAATCAAGTGACTTGGATCCACTCCCACTTCAATCCAGCGGTTGTATGAATCTTTATCAGCTGGATAGTAGGTCATGTAAAGTTTTTCAGCAGGAAAATCAAACCATTCAGGGCTTGTCAAAAGCTCATAAGCCCAAGTGATAGCTTCATCACGGAAGTAATCCCCGATAGAGAAGTTCCCCAACATTTCAAACATGGTATGGTGACGAGCAGTCTTCCCTACGTTCTCGATATCGTTGGTACGAATGGCTTTTTGGGCATTGGTAATACGTGGATTTTCAGGGATAATGGTCCCGTCAAAGTATTTCTTAAGGGTTGCTACCCCAGAGTTGATCCACAAAAGTGTTGGGTCATTTACAGGAACCAAACTCACTGATGGTTCTACAGAGTGACCTTTGGTCGCCCAGAAATCAAGCCACATTTGGCGTACTTGTGCACTAGATAGTTGTTTCATATTGTCTCCTTATTTACTTATTTAATGTGATTGGCTTTCCAGCATTTCCACATAGTCAATCGCGACACAGAGGGAAATGACTAGGTCTTCATAAGCGTCCTCAAGGACGGTTACGGTATAGGTAGAGGTCAAATGGAAGAGTTCCTTCTTAATTTCCGCAATCAGCTGATCACGATCATCCAGCAATTTGAAATCCAAATCCCATATATTGCCCTCGATACGAAGGCCTAGATTATCAAACTCATACTTATCTCGCCAGAAGGTCAACTTCTTACGAATGACAAAACTCGAGCCATCCCGAAGCTGAATCTCAAAACGAGGAAGCAAGGTCAAGATTTCTTTACTGATCTGACTGACTTGTTCACCATTAGCATCATAGATGGTAAAAGTTTTGGGAATCTTAAAAAATGATCCCTCCACCTGATAGGCGATTTCTCCCCTGTCATCCTTGATAGCGAAGCGTTCGCCTCCAAGGCGAAACTTTTGTTTGACAAGAAATGTTTTCATCAACACCTCCAAAAATCAAAAGACAAGCTCATATCACGAAGGGCGAAAAACCGCGGTACCACCTTCATTCAATGAACTTGTCATTCTCTTGTTCTTATGCAATTGTATGATTGAGTAGCATGACTTCCTAGCTTAGATGGCTCGCAGCACCGCCATTTCTCTGGACTAAGTTGATTGAAAATCAATTCTCAACTTTCTTATTATAACGTTTTTTTAAGCTTGCGTCAACTGGAAATGATTCTTGTGAGATAGACACTGTCATTAGTATTTGATTTTCCTCAAAACTTACTACCATCTTATCTGCTATACATATCTTGCTATAATATTTATTTTTGCATAGCCACGATTTCTCTATTCCTTCCTCTGATGATTCTTATTTCCAGCGTCATGCTTAGGATTGCTATTGGCTTCACAGTTAGCTGGTGCCCACAACGGACTTACATCTCAGATATCTGATATACCTGTCATACTCAAAATAGCTCTCTAAACCAAATGAACTATCTGTCGTATAATGTAACAATTCTAGCCCCCTGTATTTTTTCAACCTTCAATAGCTTAATGGGGGTTTGGTTCATTTCATAGTGTTTTGCACTACACCCTTCTGGCAACTCAGCCTGTATTTTTCTTCTAAAAACTGAAACAGGATAGCAAATATCAGTGTTCTTAACCTTCTTATCATATTTATCAAACAAAAAATAAAATTCTTTATCTCTATGTTGAAAATGCAATAAATACTTTGCTTTAATCTTCGACCCAATTTTATTTGGGTCAAAATAGTACAATCCCTTTAAATTAACACTTATATTTTCTAGCATCGTATAAATTAAATTCAGAGAAGTTGCTCTAGATAAAAATGCAGCCTTATGCTGAGATGTATCTTTATCTAAATCATAAAAAGTGATATGATTCCCCAAAATTTGGTTATATATCCTCTGAGCCCCATTACCATTGAAGCACTTAACTTTATCTATTCCTTTTAGTTTGTGCAAACCTATAAGATGATGAAAATTTGGTTCCGTGAAGCTTAACTCAATATATTTTTCTGTAGTTTGTTTGGAGACAGTCTGAGTGATAGTAAATTTGTATTGAGTATCCATCAATGTTCTGTAACTAAGAATTAAATTTCTTAACATACTGTACCTTTTCTCAAAAAAAATAAAGAGGCTATTTACACCTCTTCCTACGATATATTTATTCATCTGCTTGCGGAAAATATATAAAACCCAAATAAGCCTATCTACAAACTACTGACCAAAGCAGACCGACCAGTAATTCCTTGGCTACGCTAAAAGCGATAGTTTTGTTCTACAGTTTTTATTATATTAGATTCTTAACAATATGTCAAGTAAAATCAAAAATCTGCTTATTGGTTAAGAACGAAGTAAGTCTAGTAATTTGTCATTGATTTTTTGATAATATCCAAAATAATGATCTTCAATATTAAATGTATCCTGAAGAACAAAACGTAAGGTGTCAATTGTTTGTTGCAATTTTTTAGAATTAACTAATTTACCATCGATTTCTGATAGTCCATGTGCAACTTTATTTCGCTCACTATTTAAACTGGTAATAACCTTAAGTGACTTCATTAAGTCAGGAGAGGCTTGATAAAAAGTTAGAATATTTTCATAAGATAAAAGGTTTAAGGTTGATTGAGGTGAATAAATTCTTTCCTCTTCATTTTCTATTCCTTTTGCTTTTTTAAATTCTAAATCAATAAAATCTAAAATCTTCTCAAAATCTTTGTATTCTTCATTTAATTTTGGTAAGGTCCCATCATATTTGATTAAATCAGGATAATCTTTTTTGATCTTTTCTTCGATGATAAATTCAACATAAGACTTTGATTTGATTAAGACATCTGCTACTTGTCCTCTCTCTTTCAAGACTTCTATCATTAAAAAGTAATTAAGGGCTTTCTTCTCAACATCTGTCAATGGATAGTCTTGAATATCTTTTAAAATAGCTTGTGTTTTAAATACTTTTACAAAGTCATTTAGAGTCGCTCGTAAAAAAGATAATTTCTTTTTAGAAAGTAAGTTATTGTATTCTTTTTTTGTAACGAGTTCTTCTGCGGCAAGATAATCATAGGAAGCTATCAGATTTCTTAAATGACGTTTGATTAAAGATTGATTAAATTTTTCAGCCTCATCTTTAATGGTACGATCTTCGTAATCCTTTTGGTTATCCTCGTTCTCGTTAAAAAGCTTCTGTTCACCTTCACTTGAAAGTGGCACATACTGTCTATTTGCTGATTTGTTAGGAGTTGCAACCTGGATAGCCTGAGTATTATAATCTTTGATTCGATTGAGGGCAAATAGAGCCGAAATAATCTGAGGCGTTCCCGAAGATAAGTTTAAGATCAATTGATGATTAGTTCCAGAATATTTTTCAACAATCTGTCCCATAACCTCATACATTTTATCAAATAGATAAACCTCATCATTTTTTAAAATCGTTGACTCAATCATCACTTCAGGATGATAATCTTCTATGGAAAAAATAGCTTTCTCAATGAGATCTTGCTTAATCAGCATTTCCTCACTATAAACCAAAACAATCTGCTCTGGTCTATAAGTGCGAGCAATATGTAACAAAGCAGCATCTCGATTATTACTAATTGGATCTGTCGTTCCCACTGCTGATATTAAAATGTTCAAACTTTCACCTCGTTACTTTAATAATTCCAATAATTCCTTATTTAATTCTTTATAGAAATTGAAATCTTTTTCATTAAATTGATACTGCTCTTTAACTAAAGCCTTGAGATTTTTTAAGACGGATCCTAACTGACGTAATTCTTCCGATTGCAATGGATCCAATCTATGAGCCAATGTATTTCGCGAAGTGTTCATGTTAATCATCGGTTTAATTTGATTATATAAAGTCCACTCTCTTTTTTCTTTGAGAATTTTACTATAATCCCAAATTCCCAAGAAATATTTTTCTGATTCATCTACATATCTATCCAATAATCCTGGATAACGGTTATCAATATAATCTTCCAAAATAAATTCAGTCAAGGTTTTAATTCTAATGAGTCCTTCACTGAAATTCCCACGTTCTTTTTGCAATTCAATTGTCAGATAAGCATTGAGAACCTTCTTCTTCTCATCACTCCATTTTCTATTTTTTAAAGTTTGGGGAATATCTTGTCTATCTAGCGCATCTACAATATTTTGCAATTTTTTACGGGATTCTTTCAAACCAGAAAAATCTGGTAATTGATTTGCTAACTCTAGAGCTGCCTTATAGTCAAATCTCTGAATGAAATCTCGAATTGTTTTTTAATTAAAGCATGAGAGAATTTTTCTGATTCGTCTTCTAATGTTCGATCAATGAACTCTGTTACATTATCTTCATTTGTATCAATAAGAAGATCAATATCATCTACATTTTCATGAGGAATATCTGCATTTGAATCATTCGCAGGGCTTGAAACTTGAACAGCCTTGACATTAATTCCACTAAGTCTGTTAATCACAAATAAAGATGACTTAATTTGTGGTGTCGCACTAGATAAGTTGAGAATAAATTCATCTTCTTTTGTATAGTATTCTTGAATAATGGATGAAAACTGATCAAACATTGTATCGAAGACATAAACATCATTATTAGAAATAACTGGTTGATGAATTACAATCTCTGGAAGATAAGAAGATTCAATAGAATGAATAGCTTTTTCAATACTTTCCTTCTTATCTCTTGTTCTATCAGAAAAAACGAGAACAATTTTATCTGGTCGATATTTTCTAGCTATGTGCAATAAGGCTCCATCGTGATAATTTCTAATTGGATCTGTATCACCGACAGCGGATATCAAAATTTTCATTGTGTAATCTCCTTTATCATGAAATTCGCTTTTCCCATCTCATAGAAGGAATCGCTATTAATGATCAATTTCCGTTCTCCTTTATTGGTTTTAATGCTCTTGTCCGGCGCTTTCGTCAGTTTCAAAACACCTTTTCCAACCATCTTAGTCTTCATTCGACTATACCGTTTTTGTAAGATTCCATCCGCTTGTTCAAACAAGGTCTTTGTCCAAGCTCCACTTCCAGCTCCCAAATAGATAGGATATTGAAGATTTGGTTGAATTTTATTTTCAGGAAAATCTGATAAGAAAAAGTTTTTATATTCTTTATAGAAGGCTTGCGCTCTCTGACCTAATTCCTCAATTAGGATTCCAGCTTCCTTAGTAGTTGTAGTAATGGTGAAATTGATTTTAGTTAAGGGTGCGATTGCTTCCCTGTATAAAGGAAGAGGCTTGACAGTTAGTGATTTAGCAGAATAATCCCATTTTTGAACTAGAATAATCTGCTCATTGTTAAATGGCTCACTATCACTAACACGAATCGCATGAAACAAGTCATTAAATTCTTGCCCCTTTTTTGCTCCCCATGGAATCATTTTTTTGTTTTCTTTAGGACTTCTCCCATGAAAATCAACTGCATTCTTATTGTTCCAGTCAGGATTGGTGTTCATTAAAATAGTTCGAATAGCTCCCTTCAAGGAACTACCCGGAATATAGGGCTTCCCAAAGGCATCCCTCATAAATTTTGCTACTTCATTTATAGAACCAGATCTGGGATTCTGGTTGTTCTTTTCTGTTTCCAGACCAGTTTCAGTAATGGTATAGCCACCAAAGGAACGTTCACTAATTCTATTGTCATTTAAGAAAGAAATCAAGCGATTATTCCTAGCACTTGGTTTTGTTTCCTGAAGAAATTGTTCAAACTTTCTATCCAGTCCCTTTTCAATCATCCGATTGTAAAACTTACCCATATCTGGGAAATAATAGCGATGATTCTCATAGATAAATTCTCGTGAAGTGTATTTCTCACCACTCCCAATATGAATGGGGGCCATAGCTAACAAGCTAAATTGAAAAACTCTATAGTCCGTTTTCATCCTTTCACCTCCATTTTCAAAAATAGGGGTTTGGCATAGTTGAAGACAGCATGTGGAAAGCCAAGCGGTCTTACATCAACAATTTGCCCCTCAAAGGTTTCAAGAAAGGTCGATCCAGCAGTAAACTTAAATAAATCTTGTTTACGATAATTTTGGTTAGACACTGTACTAAAAGCAAAACCACTTGATTTGATTACAAGATAAGAACCTTGATCCATAGCCCTTGGAAGATCCTCGTCTGTTGGTAAAGAAGTCGTCAGAGTCATCACATTTCCTTGATAGGAACGAGTCAGACGACTCTCAAGATTTTCAGGAACTTCTTTGATAGTCAAATCAAAACGACCATAGCCACTTGAGCGTTTTCCTCCAATACCAGAGAACTGCAAGCTAGTCATCATCTCATCAAGCAGTGGTGACTCAGTCGCTAATACATAGAGGGCTGTATCATGCAAAAATCGGGTAGTTGCAACTTGGTAAAGCGCTCCATCAACATGGGGTTGATTCTTTGTTACGATATTAGTAACAGCATGCTCCTCATCTTCAAACAAGGCACCGTTGACATAATGATCAAAATTTTCTAGAGGGATAAATTGTAGTTTTTTTGCTAACTTAGCTTGCCGACGTACTTCCTTGACATCCTTATTTAAATCAACTTGGTCAAATTTTGGAAATCCGATGGGCTTCGGTAAGAATGGGCGGGCCTTATAAGGTAAGGCATCCGTTAGAACAAAATCATCCTGATTTGCTAAGGATAAAAACTCATCTAATCGTCCCATCTTATTGGCTTCAATCACAAGAGCGGAAAACAAACGGTCTGCCGAAAAAATCATTTTTGAACTATCCAGAGTTCCTGCTCCAAAATGGGCAGAATCAAAGTCCATGATATACATCTTATAGGTCATATTAGACCTCCGCAGATAGTAGTTTGTTTAATGCATCAAGGTTATAAGTCCCAAAAACAGTCGTCGCTTTTAGATTTTCAAAACTAACTTTACCATAGCCACGAGAACCTGAGCCACCTAGATAGTCTAACTCAAGAAGTTTTAATCCATCTAAAATGACTTTAAAATCTTCTTCCACTTGTGCTTGACTCTCATCTGTAATTTCATAAATCAACTCAAATGCAAAAGCACTTCTACGGATGGCACGTTCAATTTGTCTCGGATTTGCTTCAGCAGTAATACGATCAATAGTATTTTCAAATTTAACTTCAGTATAACTCTTGACACCTAAAGAATCTAACTCTTCCTTGTTAATTAAGAAGGCATCTCTAAAAATGAGTCGTCCTATTTTATAGCGGTCGTCTGAACTGTTCCCAAATAAACGACTAAGAATTTCTCCATCTTCTCCTGGTTTCTTAGCTAGTCGATCATTATGAACTTTTGCAAGAAGAGTGCGCATTTTTCCCTTTATACTTGAACCAGGAATAATCGGTAAGTTAGTAATAGGATCCTTGATTACAGGCGAATCAGTAGCCCCAATAGCCGCAAAAGCATTGCTAGTTCCAATATGAAGTCCTGTTTCTAGACGAATTTGTGCTGTTAGTTTAATTTTAGCAAATGCCATTAATCTTTTCCTCCATAAAATTTGAAATAAGCTACTAGTGCTTCCATATAACGACAGAAACGTTGGAGACTTTCCTTATTATTGATTTCTTTTAAAATATCTAAAATTTCAGCCTTTTTCACCAAGTCTTTAACCGCAGTTTCTCGGCCTGATTGATATACAAACTGCACTCTCAAATAGGCAATTTTGTCGGCTAGCGCCTCATAATCTCTAACCTTACTTTCATCAAAAAGGGTACTTGTCAAGCTTAGTAAATTTCTTATTTTGCTAGTTGTCAAAAGGAATGCATCAGGGTTTCTAAAATCTCTAGTGTTTCGATTCAATGATTTGATAACATTTTCTGCCTTATCTACATAATTGTCATCTGTTAAAGTAGCCATGTATTAATCCTTTCTAATCTCATAAATATAAAGAAGTAAAGCTAATTCCGCTTCATTTCGTACCGTTTCACTGCCTGTATACCAAGCAAAGAATAGGTCCTTAAATTCTTTAAATTCTGTTTTACTTTCTCTTGGTGTTATGTCTTCTAAACGCGTTAAGTAATAGGCTAAGCGAGCTACATTCATTCGGTCATAGTTACGAAGAAGTTCAATCAACTTATAAACAAAACTCTTTCCTCGTTCATCCTGAATACTAAAGTAATGTCTAATCTTTTCCAGTTTTCCTTTGTAGATATGATCTATAAATTGATCAAACTTAAAGGTATAAGCTTTATCAAACAAAGAAATACTATCCTTATCATTATCCTTGGCTGCTCCTTCCAGCTTGCCTGTTTCTTCAGCCATGATACTAACCGGAGTTTTATCTGGGAAAAGTCCGATACCTGCTGATAGGGTTAATTTACCATTCGTCCACTTGATAAATTGTTGGCGCAAGTTAATCGTAAATGCGATAATATCTTGCCATGAACCAAGGGCGAATACATCATCTCCACCAGCATAGATAATCGATTTTTTTTTGTCCTTAGCGAATTGATTGATATAAACCTTAAAGAAGAGACTCATACTTCTTGAGAAGGTTGCTGAACGAGCTAAAGTATTGTATTTTCCACCATCTTGATAAGAAAATCCAGCCATAAAAGCAGCACCTAAGTCATCTACGTCTAATCGGACAACTGCTAGACGTTTGATTCCTTGACCTGTTTGACTATCTTGGGACAGTTGAGCGTACTGATCGATATCAGCATACTTGTAGTCTCCAACAAAGACATGAGTTGCCCTCGCAATATCGGTCGCAAAGCTATTTTTGACATATATACGATTCCAATCTTCCTTTTCCAAGTCAGCTTGTGAAATCCCTCTTATAAAGGCTCCCGGTCCAATTGGGAGGCCTTTTTCTTTGGTGACAATATAGTATTGTTCTTGAATTTCTTTAGAGAAGCGATAAAGACCAGCACAAATCTGGCAGACTTCTTGGTCATTAAAGGTCGTCATATCTTGTACTGAGTGGCAAATCGTACACTCTCTCTGAGCACTTTGACCACCTCGGTTTAACTCCAAAAGCGTTTGAGCATCATAGCGAGAAATTTTCTTCTTAGAAATCATGCGACTAGTTGCTTGGTAAACTTTCCTATATCTTGCCAAGGAGGTCATGATGTCATTAGCAGAAAATGGACTCCAACCAAAGGCAACATACAAACGTGTCTGGAAATTCTTCAGCAAGAATTGGTTAAATTCTTCTTCAAAGGCCTCTAATGTAGCCTTTGTTTTTTCTGTATTTGCCAAGATAAAGTAAGCATGACCGCCTCCTACATAGAGAAGATTGGCTCTTGTTAATTCCAATTTTTCTAGTAGGCTGTCAGCGATATGTTCCCCCATAAAATCCAGATAGAGGGAGCGAGCTTTGAGTTGCTTAGCTGCCCCAGCCGTCGCGATATTATAGATGAAATCTTGAATCCCTGATAAGTCAAAGCTGGCTAGTAAAAAAGCTTCCTTATCATAGAAAGATTTTTGTTCATGGAAGAGTTCTTTTTGATAGTCTGAATCATTTTCAGCTGTCATATACTCCTGAATAGCCGAGGCAAAAGCAGCTGTTAAACGACTATGAGTCGCTAAGGAAATATCCGCTAATTCTTGTGTCTTAGTTGAAGTCGGTACATAAGATAGGTGGGCTTCATAGAGATTCAAAAGGGCATCAATCTGATCTGGACCAAAATCCCAGTTCTCAATTTCCTTTTCTATGGTATCCAGTAGGCTGCTATAGTCATACTGAGAAGTTGACTCTTTTGCGTTTTGGGCATAGTTTGGCTCCCTATCAAGCTCTAAGCTTTTGATAGGCAAGAAACGCTGGCTATAGACATCTGAAAAAACATTAAAAACATCAGCTTGGTTCCCCAAGTTATCTTCCTTGTATGACGCAAGACTTTGCTCCGCCTTTAAGCTAGAAGCAATCTTGGAAGCAAGGTCGGTTATATAAACCGGACTATCAGTAGGCAGATTGGCTTCTACTCCTTTTAAGTCGACATAGACAAGGTGTTGAGCGATTGCTTCATTATCTGAAAAACGTCTGAACCACTCAGCTCCAAGGCTAGTAGCATCTTTTGTGTCCTTCCCGGAGCGCTGAAGTAGTTTGCCAATATCATGTAATAGCGCTCCATAAACTAAATCAATCTTTTCTTTCTTCAAGCTCTATTCCTCCCATTCCTAGGCTGGTTTTCATGCCCAGTCCAGCATACTCTCCAAATTTTAATAACATATTTGCATAAGCCTTGAGGGTACTAGGTCCTGTTATCTTAAAGGTTAACTTGCCCTTAAAGGCAGGAATCTTTTTGCCGTGGACCTTAAAGTAACTCGTCTCCATTCGGTAACTGGTTATCCGACTATGGGACGTCAGATAGTCCAAGGTCTCCTCTTCGATGTCTTCCCGATTCTCAAGCAATCGTCCATACTTCATCATCAGACTTTGAAACATCAAACGCAGGGTGGGAAAGAGCACATACTCGCCCTGGGAACGAAATCCAGTCGGTGTTTGAAATTGAATAGTAAAAAAGGACTGGTCTTGGTTTTGATTAAAGAGGTCAAACAGTTCCTCTGGACTCAAATCTTGCATGGTCATACTTTGAACCGTCAGAGTTGCTAGCCCATGTAGGTCAACTTTTTTCAAATCCAACATTGGGGGTAGGATCTGCTTGATGGCATCCTCTGTCAAAAGATGAACCGTCCAAGTCGTCTGGTCCTTTTGATGGATAACTTTCATAGAGTAGGGATTGGTCTCTTGTTCATGAAGCCAGTCCACATAGTCTGGCTCTAACTGCTCCATCAAAAATCCATGAAATTTTGTTGCCAAATCGATGGGTGACTGGTCAATCCGCTGAAAGGATAATCTAATTCTTTTCATAGGCCTCCTTTATCAATCGTGCTTAGCTTTCAAGCTATCTTTTTTCGTTCTTGTTATGTAATAAGGAAACAGGTCCCTCTCGAGGTGAATAGGATAGTTTACAAGGAGTTAGAAGATGAATAAGCTGGAATTGATTGTTTCCGTCCCCTCGCGAGGTAGATAGGTATCTATACGGGTGTTTGATTGCCCAGGAATTGAGATTGAGGAGTTTCCGTCCCCTGCCGAGGTGAATAGGGTGTCTTACGCTGAAAAAACAGTGGAACCAAAAGCTGAAAAACCGTTTCCGTCCCCTCGCGAGGTGAATAGGTTGTCTTACCCCATATTTTGTGCTTGAATTTAAAGCAAAACACAAGATACATCCTATTTGGAAACTATCTTTATTATACCATAAATTGTAATCATTTTCATTTCAGAAAAACAAACAATCTTGAACTTTTATTACTTTATCATCCGTATTCAAGCGTAAGATTTCTTCTCGATTTCCAACATAAATGATGATATTATCTAGTTCGCTCGGGTCGTAAAAATATTCTAATTCACGGATTAAAATCTGATAACTAGTCCTCTCCAAATCAATTTCAAAACAAGAGCGCTGTACTCTAACCCCAAAACCTTCTAGCAACTTGGATAATTGGAGTCTTCTTTTATTACTGACTATGTCATAAATAATTAGACAAAAGAAAGACTTCTTCTTAGCAAACTCCTTTTCCTCTATCGATAAATTATAATACAAGCCCATCATTCTCCTCCTGTAAAAGCTGTTACATAAGCTTGACTCTCTAGACTTTCAAAAGCTCTGATAAGACCCTTAATCTGCTGATCAGCAGTATAAAAGAAAGAATAACGTTTTTTATCCAACTCGATATACTGGTGGATTTCCAACATTCTCTCCCTCATAGCTCGAAGAAATATTTCTCTTCCCTCATCTATTAACAAGAAAGTACCATCTGCCGACTTCTCAAAATGCTCCAACTTCAAATCCTCTCTCAAAAGCAACTCTAAAACCGTATTATCAACGATAACTGGTCTCCACTCCTCCATCAAATCACTAGCAAGACTAGCATGATGACGATGACTTTGATGGAGTACTCCAAATCCAAAACTAAGTCCATTTTTACGTATCAAACCAAGAAAACAAGAATAAAGAATGGAATAACCAAAATTAAGCAAACAGTTACAACAATCCTCAGCAGGTCTCGTTCTGCGACCATGAAAACGGAAAGCTGTCGGAACCAATAAACTCAGATAGTAAAAATAGGACTTAGCAATCCGACCTTCATACCCCATCAATTGAGAGAGTGATTCTGCCTTAGATATATTTTCAATCGTTAAGTCGAAACGCTCAAAGTCCTCCGTTGATAAGATTCTATTCTTATTAAAGATTTTTAGCAGGGAAAGTTGATTCTGAACCTTAGCGCTAACTATTTTTTTAGAAATATCTAAACAAAAGTTCTGGTCCAGGCAGGCTTTAGCCTGTAGGTATTGCTTATCAAAATCCTCTTGCCGGAAAGAATCCAAACAAGCTAAAAATTTTCCCTCTTCTGTAAAATAGTAAACATTGATACTTTCCTTTGCTAGGACTCTTAATAACTGGATTGATACTTGAGCCTTGCCAAAGATTAAGACATTGTCTACTAAGTGAATAGAGATTTCACTCTCAATCTCCCTTCGGCCATTTTTTATGATAATCTTCTGACTGGATAAGCCTAAAAAGTAATCCGACTTTTGTATAAATAAATCACTCATCCATCACTTTTCCTCCTAAAATTATAAAGGATACTAGTCTATCACTTTTTAAAAAATTGTCAACTATTTTTTGTACTTTTTTAAAAGAAAAAACGAACCAGTTTGACTGATTCGTTTCGTGACTGCTAACTCCTACTTCCTATACATTTTAAACTGTAGGAAGAGGTCGCTATATTTGCCTGTCCATTTATGGTCAAATTTTTCATAAACTTCTAGGTGTTTCATGGTTTCAGCATCTGGATAGAAGGATTTATCTTCTTTTTTCTCCTCTGGGAGCAATTCCTTAGCTGGTAGGTTTGGTGTTGAATAGCCGACATACTCCGCATTTTTGAGAGCATTTTCGGGTTTCAACATAAAGTTGATAAAGGCATAGGCAGCATCTTGGTTTTTGACTGTTTTGGGAATAACCATATTGTCAAACCAAAGATTGCTGGCCTCGGTCGGAACCACATAGCGTAGATTTTCATTTTTCTCCAGCATTTGGCTGGCTTCGCCAGAGAAGGTCACTCCTATAGCAGCGTTATTCTGAATCATGTAACCCTTCATCTCGTCGGCAACGATGGCCTTGATATTTGGAGTCAGTTTGTAGAGTTTGTCTACTGTCTCTTCCAACTGCTGGGTATTCTTGGAGTTGAGGCTGTAGCCAAGGGAGTTGAGCCCCAGTCCCAGCACCTCACGCGCCCCATCAAAGAGCATGATGGAGTTCTTATACTCTGGCTTCCAGAGGTCATCCCAATGCTCAGGCGCTTCATCTACCATAGTTTCATTGTAGATGATTCCCAGGGTTCCCCAGAAGTAAGGAATGGAGAATTTATTGCCTGGGTCAAAGGACTGGTTGAGGAACTCTGGTCCGATATTTTCAAGACCTTCAAGTTTTGAATAATCAAGCGGAACCAAGAGGTCTTCGTCCTTCATCTTGTTAATCATGTATTCACTTGGGATAGCAATATCATAGGTCGTTCCACCCTGCTTAATCTTGGTATACATGGCTTCGTTGGAATCAAAGGTCTCATACTGGACTTGGATGCCTGTTTCTTCTGTGAACTGAGTCAAGAGTTCTGGATCGATATAGTCTCCCCAGTTGTAGATAACCAATTTTTGACTATCTCGGCTATTGATTTTACTATCTAGATGCGTCGCAATTCCCCACAAGACCAGGATAATGGCTGCAATTCCTGCTAAAAATGAATAGAGTTTTTTCATGCTTGCTCCTCCTTCTCACGTGAGATAAAGTAATAACCAACAACTAGGATAATACTAAAGAGAAAGACGAGGGCAGACAGGGCATTGATTTCTAGCGAAATCCCCTTACGAGCACGAGAGTAAATCTCGACTGACAGCGTTGAAAAGCCATTTCCCGTTACGAAGAAGGTTACGGCAAAGTCATCCAGCGAATAGGTGAAGGCCATGAAATAACCTGCAATGATAGACGGAGTCAGGTAAGGAAGCATGATTTCCTTGAACATCTGAAATTGACTGGCTCCCAAGTCATAGGCCGCATGAATCATATCGCCGTTCATTTCCTTAAGACGTGGCAAGACCATCAAGATCACGATAGGAATGGAGAAGGCCACATGACTAGATAACACGGTCAAAAAGCCAAGTGAAAATTTGAGTTGGGTAAAAAGAATCAAGAAGCTGGCACCAATCATAACATCAGGCGCAACCATGAGGATATTATTGAGTGAAAGAAAGGCTTCTTGGTATTTCTTACGAGACTGGTAGATGTAAATAGCACCAAAAGTTCCGATAATGGTCGCAATCAAAGCTGACAGAAAGGCCAAGAAAAAGGTTTGGGTGAGGATCAACATAAGACGACCATCACCAAACATGGTTTTAAAATGGTTCAAGCTAAAGCCTGTAAAGCTATTCATGTCGTTGCCTGCATTAAAGGCGTAGCCAATCAAGTAAAAAATCGGCAGGTAGAGGACAAGAAAGACCAGTCCCAGATAAAGGTTGGCAAATTTTTTCATCGTTCTCTCCTTTCCTTGGTCACCCACATGGTAATGAACATGGTCAGGATGAGAATCACACCGATGGTAGAACCCATACCGTAGTTGTCATTGGTTAGGAAATTCTGTTCAATAGCCGTTCCCAGCGTAATAACACGGTTCCCACCAATCAAACGGGTCAGCATGAAGAGGCTCAAACTAGGGATAAAGACCGATTGGACCCCACTTCTCACACCATTCATCGACAGAGGGAAGATGACATGACGGAAGGTCTCCCACTTGGTCGCACCTAGGTCATAGCTGGCATTGATAAGATTGTTGTCCATATCGTCCAAGACATTGAAAATCGGCAAAATCATAAAGGGAAGCTCGATGTAGCTTGCAACAAAGATAAAGGAGAAATCCGTAAAGAGCAGCTGCTGTGAACCGATTCCGATAAATTCCAAAAATTGGTTAATAGAGCCATTTTGACCAAAAATTCCGATAAAGGCATATGCTTTAAGGAGCAAATTGATCCAAGTTGGCAGGATAATCAGCATGAGCCAGAGTTGACGGTGCTTGAGACGGGTCAAAAAGAGGGCTGTAGGATAGCTGATAAGCAAGGTCACAAAGGTCACAATTCCTGCATAGAGTACAGAGTTGAAGCTCATTTTGAGATAGGTCAAGTTTTGTGACGCAAAGTAAGATTTATAGTTTTCTAAACTAAACTGGCCTTCGATGTTGAAAAAGGATTGACCGAAAATCAAGACCAAGGGTGCCAGGACAAAGAGTGCAATCCAAAGCATGTAGGGCACTACAAAGAGTTTAGAGCTTGTTTTCTTCATCTCTTTCCTCCTCGATTGCATTGATCAAACCTGCTTCTTGCTCTTCGATTTCCACGTATTCTTCGATACGAGCATCGAACTCCTCCTCGGTTTCGTTGAGACGCATGATGTGGATGTCTTCTGGTTCAAAGTCCAGACCGATTTCCTCACCCACGATGGCCTTACGAGTCGAGTGGATCATCCATTCATTTCCAAGCTCGTCATAGGCGATAATTTCGTAGTGAACCCCACGGAAAAGCTGGGTATCGACCTTAACTTGTAGCTTACCTTCTTCAGGAAGGGTAATGCGCAAGTCCTCTGGACGAATGACGACTTCGACTGATTCATTTGGCTTCATCCCACCATCGACCGCTTCAAAGCGTTTGCCGTTAAACTCAACCAAGTAGTCCTCAATCATGGTACCTGGCAAGATATTTGACTCACCGATAAAAGTGGCAACAAAGTGGTTGATTGGCTCGTCGTAGATGTCCACAGGAGTTCCAGACTGAACAATCTCACCATCATTCATAACGAAAATCCAGTCACTCATGGCAAGGGCTTCTTCCTGATCGTGAGTGACAAAGACAAAGGTAATGCCCAATCGTTGTTGCAGTTCACGCAGTTCGTACTGCATATCTGTTCTTAATTTCAAGTCCAGCGCTGACAGAGGCTCGTCCAACAAAACCACACGGGGTTGGTTGATGATGGCACGGGCAATTGCCACACGCTGACGTTGTCCTCCAGAAAGTTTGCGGATGGAACGTTTTTCATAACCTTCCAACTGAACCATCTTGAGAACTTCAGTAACACGTTGCTCGATTTCTTTCTTGTCAATCTTACGCAAGCGGAGCGGAAAGGCAACATTTTCAAACACATTCATATGTGGGAACAAGGCATAGGATTGAAAGACGGTATGGACGTCTCGCTTGTTGGTTGGGATATCATTAATTCGGACACCGTCTAGCATGATATCTCCTGTCGTCGCATCCAGTAAACCTGCAATGATGTTTAGGATGGTTGATTTCCCTGAACCAGATGCGCCTAGAAGGGTGTAGAATTTCCCTTCTTCCAACTCAAAGTTGATGTCTTTGAGAACCTTGGTGTTGCTGTCTTCAAAAACTTTAGAGACGTTTTTGAATTCAATAATTGGTTTTTTCAATTGTCATTTATTCCTTCTTTTTCATAGATTAACAGATTAGGGCTCTGTCAGGCCGCTACTACCTCGTGTAGGAGATTGAACTGCCTACATACTTCTGCACTAACGATAGGCTTTCACCCCCTTTCCATGACATAGCAGCAGCTTTTCAAATACAGCTTCCTACTTGCTTTCACCTAAAATACGGACTTCTCTTTCAAGCGTGATACCTGAGTGTTCCTTGACTTTTTCGATAACAGACTCAATCAAGTCTTCGTAGTCTTTAGCCGTTCCATCTGCGACATTGATCATAAATCCTGCGTGCTTTTCTGACACTTCTACGCCACCAATACGATAGCCTTTCAAGCCAGCTTCTGAAATTAACTGACCTGCAAAATGCCCGACTGGACGCTTAAAGACCGAGCCACAAGATGGGTATTCCAAAGGTTGCTTGAGTTCACGGAGATGCGTCAAGCGGTCCATTTCTTGCTTGATAATCTGATGGCTTCCTGGAGCTAGGGCAAATTTAGCTGATAAGACAACAGAACCAGACTCTTGAATGGCTGAGTGGCGATAACCAAAAGCTAAGTCTTTGGCAGACAAGGTTTCGATTTCTCCATCCTTGGTCAAGACCTTACAAGACTGCAAGATGTGGGCAATCTCACCACCATAGGCACCTGCATTCATAAAGACAGCACCGCCGATACTCCCTGGAATGCCGCAAGCAAACTCAAAACCAGTCAAACTATGACGAAGGGCAATGCGAGTTGTCTCAATTAAGTTAGCACCAGCTTCAGCTTCGATGGTATAGCCATCAACTGAAACATTATTGAGCTTGTCACACAAGATGACAAATCCACGAATCCCGCCGTCACGAACGATAATGTTGCTGGCATTTCCAAGAACCATCCAAGGGATATTTTCTTGATTAGCAAATTTAACAAGGCGAGCCAACTCAAAACGATTTCGTGGAAAGACCAGATAATCGGCCTCTCCACCTACTTTTGTATAACTATAGCTATGCAAGGGTTCCTTGAAACGGATATCAATCCCTTCTAAGATTTCAAGCATGTTTTCTTCTACTGACATGACACTCTCCCTTTTACAAAATTCATTCCATTATACCATTTTTAAGACCATTTGACGACCCTAAAAAAATCTTGGGCTTCTTTTAAACAAAAAAAAGAGGTTTCCCCTCTTTTTATGATTTTTTGCAAAAGATAGCCTTTGTTCCATAGGCAACCAGCACAAGTTCAAGTGCTAGGACAACTTCAACCAAGACTGGACTTGTAATCCATCCTACTTGAGCTAGAGATGGTACTAGGTCAAAGAAGGCATGTAGACCATAGGCCGCTAGGAGATAAATCCATTTTTTCTGGCGAACAGCTTGGTAAACCCAAACTGTCAAAAGTAATTGGAAACCTAGAGCCAGAATCCGTTCAAAACCAAGCAAATAAATCTGCCAGACAGATAGCGACTGAATAGTTTTCAACATATTTTCAGACAGTAATTGCATAACCTGTGGATTCTGAGTTTGAACTGCCGAAAGCACGATGTAAAGATTGATCAAACTGGTAAGACCTAGGAAAATCAACTCCAAGCCACCATGCCCCAATCCATAGGCCAAGGCATCTGCCTTTTCCAAACCTCTCTTTTTCTCCAACCATTTGAAGAAAGTAAGACGAGCAGTTTCCTCAAAAAATGCTGCCATGGCTAGTCCATAGACAATATAAAGAGGTGGCTGGTCTTGCAAGAGGGCAATGCTACCGTCTTTTTGAGGATGCAAAACCAAGATATGCACCAGTTTTTCTAAAATCTGTGAAGAGACAAAGAAGGCGACAGCCCCCAAGCCCAAGACAGCTAGATTGATCTGGTATTTCTTTTTGGCATACCAAATGCTCCCTATCAAGAAAGCCAACAACAGCACCATGGTAATAATAATATGAGTAGTCATTTTCTTCTCCTATTCTGCCTTTTCAATATCTTTTTTCATCTCGTCAACATTGAATTTAGCAAACAAGTATTGACGGTCTTGGACTGGGAAACGTTGATCCAATTGATCAACAGCTCCTACCTCGATAATCCCTTCCTTGATGACAAAGTCCATGACATGCCCACCGAAGGTCAAATCATCCGAGATGAAGTGCAGATGGTAGCCTGCGACACTGACTCCATGGAAAATCTCTGGCGTCCAGAAACCAACGATAGTTCCCGCCACATTGTCACGACTATATTCAGGTTGATGGGTTGCGACCTCAGCAAATTTGGTATCTGGTGTCGACTTGGGAATCATGCGCACATGCATATGTGAAAATTCCCCGCGAATCTTGATAGAGCGGAAAAGATTTTCCCCATCATAATAAGACTCGATTCGCTCTTCCAATTCCTTGTCTGTCATCTCAAAGCGCTGGCGGAAAATGACCTCTGCCTGATGCGGTACCACTGCTGCATAAGGAATAAGGGCATCTGGTGACACTTCTACAATTTCTGGTTGCTCTCCTGATCCCTTAGCCTGATAAGCCTTGCCATCCAAGACAATCAATTCTCCATCAATAGAATCCAAGGTTCCCAAACCAAGGTCACCATGCTCTAGCAATTCTCCCACTGTCATGGTACCACCATAAAGTCCTGCCATCAAAGCTCCAAGGGTATTGTATTGAAATAATTTCACTGGTTCCTGCACGTTCTTATCCATTCTCTTTCTTGTCTGTTATTATGTAAATCTTACTCCTAAGTATACCACATTTGTCCCTAGATGTGAAAGGGAGAAACACTCTAGACATTGCCAAGAAGGAAAAAAAAGGGTACAATGTAACAAAATCAAGGGAGGTCTGGAATGAAGAAACAAAGCAAGTACCAAGAGGTCGTTTCCTATCTGAAAAACGGTATCGAGTCTGGACGTTTTCCAACGGGAAGTCGCCTGCCTTCTATCCGTCAACTAAGCCTTGACTTCCACTGTAGCAAGGACACCATTCAGCGAGCCTTGTTGGAATTACGGCACGAACAATACCTCTATGCCAAGCCCCAAAGTGGTTACTATGTCCTAGAACAAGGGCAACACCAGGATCTAGAAATCGAAGTCACTGATGAACATGCCAGTGCCTATGACGATTTCCGACTCTGTATCAATGAAACCTTGATTGGCCGGGAAAACTACCTCTTCAACTACTATGACAACCAAGAAGGATTAGAAGACTTAAGACAATCCATTCATAAACTTCTATTTGACCAAGCTCTCTACTGCAAGGCAGACCAGTTGGTATTGACTTCTGGGACCCAACAAGCCTTGTTTATTCTCTCTCAAATATCCTTTCCTAGCCAAGCAAAGGAAATCTTGGTGGAACAGCCGACCTACCATCGGATGAATCGCCTCTTGATTGCTCAGAGCTTAGACTATCAAACGATTGAACGAGGCATTGATGGGATTGACTTGGAAGAGCTGGAAGGTCACTTCAAAACAGGAAAAATTAAGTTTTTCTACACCATTCCTCGTTTTCACTATCCTCTGGGGCATTCCTATTCTGAGCAGGACAAACGAGCCATTCTTGACTTAGCAGCTAAGTATGGTGTTTATATCGTAGAGGACGATTATCTGGGGGATTTGGACTCTAAAAAGGGCCAGACCTTCCACTATCTTGATACAAAGGAGCGTGTCATTTACATCAAGTCCTTCTCAACCAGCCTCTTTCCAGCCCTGCGGATTACGGCACTCATTCTGCCAAATGCTATCAAAGAAGCCTTTGTGGCCTACAAAAATATCCTAGACTACGACAGCAATCTCATCATGCAAAAGGCCCTGTCACTCTATATCGACAGTCAACTGTTTGAGAAAAATCGTTTGACTCGCTTAGCCAATCAGGAAGCTTACCAAAAACAAATCGAGGAAAGGTTAGCTAAATATCCTTGTCCCCTTCCTCATTTCCCGCTTCACGATGGTGTATTGCTAGACCTGAGACAGTATCCTAAAATCGCCAGTCTCAAACACAGTCAACTGGACTTGGACTTCTTTGAAGAGGCATACTTGGATACCTGTCCTTATCAATTTGCCAAGGTGTCCTTAGACAATCTGGAAAATGTTTTAGACTATTTAAAAGCAGAATTGGAATGACTTCCAACTCTGCTTTTTCTTATTGTTCAACTTCTGTTAGACTTGCTGCTTTTTCAAGATATTTTTGGTAAGTACCATCATCCTTGAGTTTTTGGATAACCTTGTCCACCACTTCTTTCAAATCAGCACTATTTTTTCTAAGAGCAACTGCATTGGCTTCGCCGTCCTTCATCTTCAAGCTGACAGTTGCGACAGCTAGGTCAGCGTTTTTAGCAGCATAACTAAGGGCAACAGGCTCATCCATGTGAACAGCATCTACTTTTCCAGCCTGCAATTCATTGACAGCTTCACCCATATTGGTTAGGGAAGTCAATTGAGCTTTTGGCAATTGTTCCTTGACCATAGCTTCTGGAACAGTCCCTTTTTGGGTCGCAATATTAGCACTTTCTAGGCTAGTTGAATCCTTGTATTTTTCTACATCAGCCTTACGAACCAAGAAACTAATCTTATTTTCATAGTAAGGGATTGAAAAATCAAAGACTTCTTTTCTCTCGTCAGTAGCGCTAATTCCCGCAACTGCTAGATCTGCCTTCCCAGTTTGAAGACTGGTCAAGACATTGTCAAAACTCATGCTTGAAATTTCCAACTTAACCCCAAGTTCATCAGCGATAGCTTGGGCCATATCAATATCCGCACCGACTACCTGATTTTTCCCGTCAACCAAGGCTTGGAATTCAAAGGGTGCATAGTCAGGACTGGTCGCCACAACTAATTTCCCCTTTTGCTTAATGGCCTCAAGAGCTGACTGAGAACCATTCGAACTTGACTGGCAAGCCACTAAGAAGAAACTTGCAAGAAAGCTACATAAAACAAATATCCATTTTTTTAATTTCATAAATAAACAACCTCTCTGTTAATTTTGTATAATTATAACGCTACTCAAGATGTTTGTCAAGTATTTTTTGAATTTTTATCTTAAAAATATTTTTTTCATTCAAAAAAGGAGCTATCAGTTAATTTCAAGCTCCTTTTTATACAGAATGAAACTATTTTATAGTTCGACAATCTTACCTGTTTCAAAGTAAACAACCCATTCACAGATATTTTTGGCATAGTCTCCAATACGTTCCAAGAAAGCAATCACTTGGAAGTAATCACGACCTGTAACGATAGCATCTGGATTTTTCTTGATTTCTTCTGTAGCCAAATCACGAATGCTATCAAAATAATGGTTGATTTTTTCGTCCATTGCTGCTACTTCATAGGCCTGGTCAACTGAACCATTGAGATAGAGTTCCAGGACTGCTTCGACGAAGTTCTTGACATCGCGACCCATTCTCTTGATTTCTTCTTCAACAGCAGGGATACGTTGTTCCCCTTTCATACGAATTGCTGCTTTAGCAATAGAAACAGCATGGTCACCCATACGTTCCAAGTCAGATACAGCTTTCAAGACAGTTAGAACGGTACGCAAGTCTTGAGAAACGGGTTGTTGAAGGGCAATCATTTCAAATGATTTCTTCTCCAACTTCACTTCGTATTCGTTTACTTCTGCATCGTCTTCGATGACTTCCTTGGCCAAATCACGGTCATGCGTAACAAAGGCACGCACCGTACGATTGATTTGGGATAGCACTTCCTGTCCCATAGCGTAGAACTGGTTGTGCAATTTCTCTAAATCTTCTTCAAATTGAGAACGTAACATCATTTATCTCCTTATCCAAATTTTCCTGAAATATAATCTTCTGTTTCCTTGTGTTGTGGGTTGAGGAACATCTTCTTGGTATCGTTAAACTCAATCAAATCTCCATCTAGGAAAAATCCTGTCTTGTCAGAGATACGAGAGGCTTGTTGCATGGAACGTGTAACCAAGAGCATGGTATATTTATTTTTTAGCCCATACAAGGTTTCCTCAATCTTCCCAGCAGATATAGGGTCCAAGGCTGAAGTCGGTTCATCCAAGAGAATGATTTTAGGACTGGTTGCCAAGACACGGGCAACACAGACACGTTGCTGTTGTCCACCTGAAAGCCCGATAGCTGAATCATGCAGGCGATCCTTGACCTCATCCCAGATAGAAGCTCGTTGCAAGGCTTTTTCCACCGCTTCATCCAGAACTTGCTTGTCCTTCACTCCATTGATACGAAGCCCATAAACAACATTTTCGTAGATAGACATAGGGAAGGGGTTGGGTTGTTGGAAAACCATACCGATTTCCTTCCGCAATTCAACTGTATCTGTACGCGGGCTGTAGATGTTGTGGCCGTTGTAAACCACCGAACCAGTTGTAGTCACCTCTGGATTGAGATCCCCCATACGGTTGATAGCCTTGAGGAGGGTTGACTTTCCTGATCCAGATGGACCGATCAAGGCTGTAATTTCCTTAGGTTGGAAAGATAGGGAAACACTATTCAAGGCCTTCTTTTGATTGTAGTAAACGGACAGGTCTGACACCTGTAAAATCGCTTCTGTCATACTGTTTCCTTTCTATCCAAAGTGTCCTGTTACATAGTCATTGGTTGACTGTAGTTTAGCATTTTGGAAAATATTAGAGGTCTTATCGTACTCGATCAAGTCACCCAAGTAGAAAAATCCTGTGTAATCACTCGCACGCGCAGCCTGCTGCATGCTGTGGGTCACGATGATGATGGTAAAGTCCTTCTTTAATTCCAGCATGGTTTCTTCCAGCTGAGCTGTCGCAATAGGATCCAAAGCTGACGCCGGCTCATCCATTAAGAGGATATCTGGTTTAACAGAGATAGCACGAGCGATACAGAGACGTTGCTGCTGACCACCTGATAGGGTCAAGGCTGACTTGTGCAAATCATCTTTGACCTGGTCCCAAAGGGCAGCTTGACGAAGAGAGGTTTCCACAATTTTATCCAAGACTTGCTTGTCCTTAACCCCTGCACGTTCATGGGCAAAAGTGATGTTGCGGTAGATAGACTTGGCAAAGGGATTTGGTCGTTGGAAGACCATTCCGATGTGCTTACGCATCTCATAGACGTTAATTTCTGGACGGTTGACATCAATCCCTTGATAGAGGATTTGACCTGTGACCTTAGCAATATCAATGGTATCATTCATACGGTTGAGACTGCGGAGGTAGGTTGATTTCCCTGATCCAGATGGGCCAATTAAGGCTGTAATTTTATTTTTTTCAAATTGCATATCGATGCCCTTGATGGATTCATTTTTACCGTAGTAAACATGTAAATCCTTAGTAGAGAGGGCCACTTTCTCTTCAGGAAAGGTGATGATATGCTTTTCATCCCAGTTATATTTTGACATGGCTTCTCCTTTAGGCAGCGGTTAATTTCTTATGTAGGTAGCTTCCGAGTTTGCGAGCTCCAAAGTTAAAGATGAGGATAAAGATGAGGAGCACTGCGGCAGAACCTGCTGATACGATGGTTCCATCAGGAATGGTTCCTTCGCTATTGACTTTCCAGATGTGGACAGCCAAGGTTTCTGCTTGACGGAAGATAGAGATTGGACTCGTCACACTGAGAATATTCCAGTTAGACCAGTCTAGGGCTGGAGCGGATTGTCCTGCTGTATAGATAAGAGCTGCTGCCTCACCAAAGATACGACCAGAAGCTAAAACGACCCCAGTCACAATACCTGGAAGGGCTTCTGGAATGACCACATGGACCACAGTCTCCCAACGAGAAATCCCAAGAGCCAAACCAGCCTCACGTTGCGTATGGTGAACGTGTTTCAAACTGTCTTCAACATTACGAGTCATCTGAGGTAGGTTAAAGACTGTCAAGGCCAATGCTCCTGAAATGATTGAAAATCCATACTCAAACTGAACTACAAAGATCAAGTAACCAAAAAGACCTACAACCACTGATGGCAATGAAGACAAGATTTCAATACAGGTTCTGACAAAGTTGGTCACAGGACCTTTTTTGGCATATTCAGCTAGGAAAATCCCAGCCCCCATAGACAAGGGCACAGAGATAATCAAGGTAATGACCAAGAGGAAGAAGGAATTATAGAGCTGAATTCCAATTCCTCCACCAGCTTGGTAAGAAGATGATTTGCCAGTCAAGAAAGACCAAGAGATGTGAGGCAAACCACGAACCAAGATATAAAGAATCAAAGATGCCAAGATGGCAACGATAATTCCTGCAATCGAGTAGAGGACAGCTGTTGCAATTTTATCTAATTTCTTAGCGTGCATAGTTTTTCTTTCCTCTTTCTTTCGTAATCAATTTAATCACACTGTTAAAGGCCAAACTCATCAAGAGCAAGACTAAGGCCAGTGACCAAAGAACGTTATTGTCAACTGTTCCCATAACGGTATTTC
>CAUPZW010000008.1:0-75652 GCA_963515655.1 Streptococcus mitis | reverse complement strand
CCTCTAGCGATAAATTATTAACAACCAGACGTTCTCCCTCATCAGCAACATCTTTGTGGAAACTATTTTGATTCTTTAATCTCAAACTTTCTGACTGCAAAATAGATTTCGCACTGTCACGTTCAGTCTGGCTAATATTAAAATCAGAAAAAGCCGTCTTCAAAGCCTTTATATACTTATCACTCAGTGTAATCGTATTGCTAGGTGCAGATGATAAAGTATTTTCATAGATACTTTTAGCTTGTTCATATTCTCTCTTAGCTTTAATCAATTCACTTTTTAAATTCTCTACTTGACTACTTGTTGTACTATTCGCATACACAGGTTGACTATTTCCTAACCCAAGCAACGCTACACTGGCAGTTGTTGCCAAGATAGTTGTTCTCAATTTCATAATCTTATCTCCTTTTTGTTTAAAAACGTTCTTAAAATATTTATTTTATACTTTTATTTTACCATTTTTAGAGGTTTTTCTCAATTTTTTCTTGATTTTCATTCATCTATCCGCTTAATCAAAGATAGGACGTTTAAAACATATCAAATCTCCTCTCCTTGATTAAACAGATAGATGAGGCTCTATCTGTTTAATGCTTAGTTGGACGATGATATCCTTTACCAGTCAGCAGTAAACGATTGATATTTCCTTGTTTAATGCGTCTAGCAACTAAAACATCACCTCGTTTGATGGTGCGAATCTCTTTATAAATTTTTGAATATTCTACAATCATCCAAACTGTCTCTAGTTTACCTGCTAGATATCCTTTTTTAGATACCAAACCATATCTGCTGGTTAATTTGATTTCATCTCCATTATCAAGTCTTGCGGTTGCATTCCCTTGATTTCCTAAGCATCTAAGGTCAGCTAAAGTGACCTCTGTAACTAATTTTGATTGATTCATCTTGTCTCCTCCTTACTGAATCAAGGCTGATTTACAGCCATGCCGAGGTATGACGTACATACCTGCTGTATTTTTTACACACGGTTTTAAGTCTAGAAACCGCAAACTCCTTCAGCTTAGGCTTTGCCTGCTTTTACGTGGTGGAACAGCACTAGATATCCTTTTCTAGCCTACACACCGCCCTTGTTCTTCTTTTTATGCTTAGTTCCGCTAATCAGGACAGTGGGGGTATTCAGTTGTCAATGTACATCAGCAGTTTACCGACTTGCTGAGGTCAAGGGATTAGCTATTAGATGATTTTTTATAAGGTTTTTATAAATCGTCACATTGCTGATGAGATGAATGACATAAATGTCGCCATTTTCAAAACTCACCTCCATGTTTTTCTTTGTCTAGTTATTAGTCACCTCTACTGGATGATAAAACTCAACCCATTCTTTCACTGTTTCACGAGAGATACCTTCATCATCAGACACATCTAAAACAGCCTGAATCAAACACTCCAACATTTCTTCCGTCCAATTTCCTCTTGAACAAGCATACTCACCAAGCCCATTTGGCAACATTCTAAATGTGAAATCAAATCCGCTGAACTCATCCCACAAAGAGTCTCCTCTTTCAAATTGTTCGAGCCATTTTCTAACTTGGTGTTTGTCGTAGAGTGTGACTCCATCAACAACGATATGAGGCATTCCTGCTTTTTGCCATTTGACAATAGTTGTATTTGATACATCAAGCCAACGGCAGAGACCAGCCATGCGTATCATTGGTTTGTAAAGTTCTTGTTCCGTAAAAGCTTTTTCAATAGCTTCTCGAATCATACCATCGTAGCGCGCAAGTAATTGCTTTTCTGTAATCTTAGGAAGATTGATTGTGAATGGTTCTTGCATTGTGTTGCCTCTTTCTTTTAACAAGTCACAGTGTCTTTAGACAACTCATCTAAAAAGTGATTCAGTTTAATCTCTGATAGTTTGTCTGGATAATAATGTGCAATCACACTAGGACACTCTTCAGGGAATTTTCTAGCATACTCACTTTGTCCTGATAGCTCAAGGAAACCATGTTCTTTTTCAATGAGTAGAGCCATCTTCCAAAAACGAATCATCATTTTGTAGAAGTAGGCTGGGACATTCTGGATTGGTTTTTCTTCAGCCTCTCCTGTTTTAATTTTGAAAATCAATTTATCAAGCTCACGTTCAAGATCTTGCAGCCAAACCTCTCCATAAATTTCCTGACCGGCTAAGAGGTTGTTGTAATTCTTCTCAACTTGACGTTTCGATTGATAGATTTTATTTTCAAGAATTTTTGCATCTTTTCCAAACATACTGAGTTTCTGAACTAGTTGAGGAGAAAGAAAACCATGTTGCCCCATTTTAAATGCTTCAGAAATTGATAAACCAGATAAAGATGACTCGCCCTCGTATCGATTAGTATCGTATGAAGACTCTGTCTGACTCCTCTCTGTATTTATTCCGTCCGTTTTATGGACGTTTTGAAGTCCATTTTGTGGACGTCCGTTTTGTGGACTTCCGCTATTACCGAGGGGTTTTGGTGTTTTTTCTATATCACACTCTTTTTCATAGAGAACTTTACCAAAAGCATCTATCCTCTTTAACAACTCACCATCGATTGAATAATGCTCCACTATTTCTAAATTAGCATCCACTAGTTGAAGATAAAGTCTATTGGGCTTATTGAGTCCCTGCCTAACTTCTCGTAAGAGACCATGTTCCTGCAGTTCTTTCTTAATCTTAGTAACCTTCATCTTTCCCTTATCTAGTAACAACATTAAATCAGATACTGTAAAAATTAGAAAGACCGCTCCGTTCTCATCAACGTAATCTCTATTTCCCTTCTGAAAAGAACTGATACTTAATTTACAACGATTATAGAGAGCGCCATATGCTAACTTGGCATCAGATGAAAGACCAGTATAGGAACTAGTCAATTTGACATAGCCGTTCTCGTTATGTTGAATACGAGTGAAAAAGATTTCTGGAATTTGATAAAAAGTTTGTGTTGCTAGTTGATCAATCGTGATATCCGCCATTAAAATCCTCCTACAACTTGTAACCTCAAGCCACCAGCTTCAGGAAAATAGACAAGATGAGCTCGTTCTAACTCTTCAATAGCCGCAATAGCTCGGCTTCTAGTCCATCCCATCGTATTCATCAAATCGAAAATCATTACGTCTCTAGTCAACCTTGAGAAGTTTGTTTGGTGTTGTTTCATATGTGATCCTTTCTTTAAGTAAGCCACTTTATATTCATACTTGTAGTAATTCTTCTGATAGCAACCTAGTCTCTTTTGCTTGTTCAAAACCAGCAATATAAGCCTCATAATCGACTTCAACTTCGATTTTTAGGCTTCTACTCTCTAATTTACCCATACGTAGTCGTTGTTCTTCCAAAACTTCTGCTGGGATTTTTACCATCAAACCAAATTCTTCTGATGATTGAGCCTGGTCCTGAAAACGTTGATCTATTCCGTTTAAGAAACCTAGTAAGTACGATTTCTTATAGTCTTTCCATCTTGCTCTTGAAACTGTAGGGAAAAGTCGGTTCAACCGATATTTAAGGTATAAGAGCGCACCTTCGTAAACCTTACTACAAAATTCAGCATCAGATTGATATCCAAAGAAAATTATCTGTGTGATGCCGTCTTCAGGAAGTCGTCTTCTTATCGTTTTACATCTAAAATTTTCACCTAAAATACCTGCCAACTTTTCTTGCCACCATGGAAGTCTATATTCCCATGTCCCTATTGTTTCACCAATATCTTTTTGAGTTGTACTATTCGTTAAATCATTCATAGAAAGATTATGCTTCACCATAAGTCTTTGAGCCATCAGAAGTGCAGTTTGCCCCTCTTCATCGTTTGGTGCATCGTAAGCTAATTCTAAAAGATTTTGTATCTTCTCAATAATTTTATTATCCATATCAATCCACATGTTTGTACTTTCTAGGTAAAGAACTAGCGTAATGTTTTGAATCATTAACCTTTGCATTATAAAAAATCATATTATCCCCAATAATTTCTTGCCATTTAGGAATCTCCTCGCGATAAATGCGATTAAGTCCATAAAAGTTCCTTACAATAAATCTAACGGCTCCAATATGATCTCCTAAACCAACCACACACAACACATCATGTTCCATATCATATACCCAATGACTTTTTGAATTTGTCAGTATTTCCCAAGCAAATTCCCAATCTCTCTCCATCCAATCATGCCCTGGTCTGTAATAAACTTTTGTCTGACAAGATTCATCATTAAATCCATAAAAACAGTGACTACACAGAGTTCTGTTTTTATCTACCCACCAACAAGGACCATACTTATCATTGATGCAAGGTGTAACCCAGTTGCAAGAACATCGTATACAAATTCCAGTCTCCATGCTTTACTCCTTCCTACACATATCCCATCAATTCTGGATTAAATTCTAGAGTCAACCACAGGGCTTCATCCTGAGTCAACTGGCTAGTTTGTCCCCAAGTTCCATCTCCCGCCTTCTGGAGTACGGATATGTACCAAGGTTAATTCTAGGACGTAATTCATGAATAACGTCATCTTTCATAACTCTCCAGAGAAGACTAGAAGGTCTATAGTAATAGCCGTCTCCAAGCCAAACTCTATTGGGTTCATCGTATACAGATACTTTTTCATCAGAATTTCCTTCAGGGATACAATCAACTATATTTTCATTCTTATCAAGATCTATTACATCGAAAATTTCTAACGAATCAATATCCATAACAATTTCAATATTATCTGACATATTTTCCTCCCAAAATACAAAAAAGAACTAACGGATTTTTCCGTTAGTTCAATATTTTCTATTTATCTCAAAACACTAGACACTTACATAGCAGCATTCCTAAAAAAATCGCAACTAAACCACCTAGGTAGGTCAAAGCTAAATAAGAATAAAATACCTTCTTATCACTTAGCAATCTTTGGAGTTCGTCATTCAAGGTCGAAAAAGTCGTCAGACCTCCACAAAATCCAGTTGCTAGAATAGCATAGACTTCCTTAGACTCCACATGATTGTAGAATAATCCAATCAAAAAACAACCTAAAAGATTGGCTATCAGCGTTCCGATAGGCAATTTAGCAGCTTGATTATAGCGGGAAAAGAAATACCGTACGAGCGCTCCTAAGCCACAAGCAATTGCAAGATAGACGATTACCATTTTTTCCTCCCTAGACAGTAAGCCAAGAGCAGGCCTCCAGCAATACTCAAAAGCAAATACATAACCAAACTAAGATAACGCCCTGTATCAAGCAGTTTCACAGCATCAAGCATTAGACTAGAAAAGGTTGTTAAACCTCCGCAAAAACCCGTCGCCAGTGCTAAAATAACTCCTTTACTGGTTCCCTTATAGACTAGATATCCCTTGACAAGGTAAATCAAGCAGAAAATGCCTAGATAGTTAACAAGAAGGGTGCCCCAAGGAAAGTCAGGACTGGCTGGTAACCAAGTGGAAACTAGGTAGCGAACCAATCCGCCCACCATGGCAGCTAGAAAAATTCCTAGCGGATAAAATTGTTCTTTTTTCATTTGATATTTTGATCCTGATAATCACGCGAACGTTTGAGTATGTCCGAAAATGTTGCGACAATAGTCTCCTGATAGCGCTTGTCCTCTACACGATTTCTGACCTTTTCAAAAATAACTGCCTCTCTCTTGGTATCTAAAATCGGTTTCCCTGAAGCCTTCTTATAAGCGACAACCCCTTCAACTAAATGCATTCTTTCTTCTAACAGTTTGACAATTTGGTCGTCGATTTGATCAATCTCTTGCCGAATACTATCTAAATCCATACAGTCTCCTCCTTTATTTGAATTATTGTATCAAAAAGCCACCAAATAGGCTAGTAAAATCCCAAGTCACGATAAGAAAAATGCACTGATTGATTGCATCAGCGCACATTTATGCTTATCCTACCTTAGCAGCCAATTCTTCTGCGAATTGTTCCAAGCGTTCAATATCTTCTTCTTCGGCAGAAAGATCAACTTTAACACACTCTGAACCTTTTTCTGCCCCTGTTGAAACAAAGACACGATCAAAGTCATCAACAGCCTTACAGAATTCATCGTAGAAGGTATCTCCTGAGCCGACCACTCCGTAGATTTTGCCATTCAAGTTGAGATCTGCTAGGTCTTCGTAGAAGTCCATCATCTCATCTGGCAATTCTCCGTCGCCATAAGTATAGGTCGCAACGATAGCGATGTCTGCTTCCAAGAAGTCTGAAGCGTCAACAGTTGTACATTCATCAACATCGACTTCCAAGCCCAAGTCGCGTAATTTATCTGCTACAATATCTGCAATTTCTTCGGTATTACCGGTCATACTGGCAAATACAATTTTTGCTAATGCCATATCGTCCTCCTCAATTTATCTTTCTCCATTATATCACATCTTTTTCATTTTAAAAATAAAAATTCTTGTGCTACAATGAAATGAGAAAGAATTGAGGTTATTTATGGAAATTTGCCATCAAATTTTAGAAAAAATCAAAGAATACGACACGATTATCATTCACCGTCATATGAAACCAGATCCTGATGCCTTGGGAAGTCAGGTGGGATTGAAAGCTCTTCTCAAACATCATTTCCCAGAAAAAACCATCAAAGTCGTTGGTTTTGATGAACCAACTCTTACTTGGATGGCTGAGATGGATCTTGTTGAAGATAGTGCCTACCAGAGCGCACTTGTCATCGTCTGTGATACAGCTAATACTGCTCGTATAGATGATAAGCGCTATAGTCAAGGTGATTTTCTCATTAAGATTGACCACCATCCAAATGATGATGTATATGGTGATCTATCTTGGGTGGATACTAGTTCAAGCAGTGCTAGCGAGATGATTACCCTATTTGCCCAAACAACCCAACTGGCCTTGTCAGATCGAGCTGCTGAGTTGCTCTTTGCAGGAATTGTTGGTGATACAGGTCGATTCCTCTACCCTTCTACGACTGCACGGACCCTCCGCCTAGCTGCGTCTCTGAGAGAACAAAACTTTGACTTTGCGGCTCTCACTCGCAAAATGGACACTATGAGCTACAAAATTGCTAAACTTCAAGGCTACATCTACGACCATCTAGAAGTGGATGAAAATGGTGCTGCTCGCATTATCCTGAGTCAAGAAGTCTTGAAACAATTCAATGTTACCGATGCTGAAACTGCAGCCATTGTCGGTGCACCTGGACGCATTGACAGTGTCAACCTCTGGGGAATTTTTGTGGAGCAGGCTGATGGTCACTACCGTGTTCGCTTACGCAGTAAAATCCATCCTATCAATGAAATTGCCAAGGAACATGATGGTGGAGGCCACCCTCTAGCAAGTGGTGCTAATTCCTATAGCCTAGAAGAAAACGAAATCATCTATCAAAAGTTAAAAAACTTGCTTAAAAACTGATAAAATACTTGCCAAACTTTTCAGAATCTGATAGACTAGTATGGTAACAATCTATGGCTCGCAAAGAGACCATGGCAGAAAGGAAATATTGCAAAATGAAAAAAGATATCCATCCAGAATATCGCCCAGTTGTCTTCATGGACACAACTACTGGTTACCAATTCCTTAGCGGTTCAACAAAACGCTCTAACGAAACAGTTGAGTTCGAAGGCGAAACTTACCCATTGATCCGTGTGGAAATTTCATCAGACTCACACCCATTCTACACTGGACGTCAAAAGTTCACTCAAGCAGATGGACGCGTGGATCGTTTCAACAAAAAATACGGTCTCAAATAATGATAAAAAGAACAGTTTCAGCTGTTCTTTTTTTGTTACATGACTATTGATCCAAAGTATTCAGTATGCTATTAGGTACTTTTTTTGTTTTACAATTTTATAAAGTTTATTAAATCACAAATTTTAAGGCCACACAAATTACGTGATTTAATATAAAATTTAAAAATCTGAATTGTTTTTAAAATTTTTATACTCTCTAAAAACACCTCTATAATACATACTCAGACCTAATATAGCAATAAATTTATGAATAATAGTATTTGATTCGAATAAAATGTTAATGGCTATCCCAGTCATTATAAAACTAATTGCAATTATTAAACGATGCTTCATCTGTACCTCAACTTTCTATATCTCCAGTTCTTCCCAAAAAGCTTATAATAGCTCCACCATGTCCTCCTAAAGCAACAATTCCTTCTCAAAACATGAAAGTCCACCTTCAATGCTGGACAATATTACTTCAAATTGTCTCATCATGAATACTTCCTTAGATTTATATAAAAAATTTTTTGTCTTGTTAAAAACTTGGTAAGTTTTTTCTGCTCATTTTCCTTATCTCGTTATACCAAAAGAAATTAATCCTTGAGCTAGATTTTTACTCAATTGTCCATATGTGGCAATTTCTTTATAAAATGTCGCAACCTTTGGGCTCATTGATTTGTGACTATTAATCCCACTAACAGCCTGCTGACGAAGAGCTTCAGCCAACTCCATGACAACTCTCTGCTCATTTTTTGTATTCTCTAATAGAATTTTATAACGTAATAAAATATCTCGTTCATTTTTATGAATATCTGTATCTAAAATCAAATTATAAATCTTATTAAGAATTTCTTCTGTTCTCTTATCCATAAATTATCCTCTATAAGCTAAAATCCAATATCTCCTCCCCAATGATGATATCCAACCATTAGCCATGACATCTTTAGTTGACTCACAATCACAGTTAGTTACAATACCCCCATTCTCAATTTGGAAATTAACAAATGAAACATTGTCCAAACATGTAATGAGGCTAAAAATTATAGTCGTCACAACCTTATAAAGTTCCCTTTTGGTTTATTCCTTTTAAACCTATACAAATCAATAGTAGAGTTGCTATGATATCAACAATATCTTGTGACTTTAGTAAAGACAAGATTCCTAGAGAAATAATATAAAATATACTAATTATTTTTCTCATTATTTACAAAAACTTTCTGCCGCTAGCCCGCCTGTTGAAATCGCAAATGTAACACTAACAGGATCAGCGTTGAAAAAGCCTATCTCAACCATCCCTGCCGTATCTAAAATACATGTCAAGTCATTTTTACCTCCTTCAACAGTAGCAAGAGTATCAGCTTTTCGCACATTAACTTGTTCGATAGTTTTTATATTCACAATGGATACCTCCTATATAATAGGTATTTTTTGTCAGATTATAATCTTGACAAGTTCAGTATAGCAGTACAAAATCGATTTTTACCACAAAGTATTTACATGCTGCTAACTCCACTTATCTTCAAATTTAAATAGACACATTATCGGAGTTATTAATAAGAAAAAATCTAACCAATTTAGATAGTTCATAATATACGATATAATACCAGCCAAAACGAAAAGGTACAAAGCTGTACGATATCCTCTCTTTGGGTTTTTATCAGCCTTGGTGTTAAAAATAATGTACATGCAACAAATCGCAATGAGTATAAGCTGAATCATAGTTTCATTTAACATATTAGCACCTCTTCTTTTTTTAAAACTATTTTGAATGAGTTGTTTTTGCTTCCACGATGAGTAGATCCTCTATAATATATGATTTTATGAGATTATAACCTTGACAAGTTCAGTATATCAGGAAAGAAGAGATTTTTACCACAAAGTCTTTAAATGTACTTTTTTCATCACGAAACGTATTTTTTCATGATTTGTAACCTTTCAATATTAAAAATAAACCATTTTAAAATTTGTTCCACAAATCGATGCTAGATATTGTGAACTCGTCACTCTAGCTTTTTTGCCCAGTTTTATTGTTATGACTATTTCCTAACTCATTTACAGGAACTAGCTAAAAAATAAGGAAGGTACAACTTACCTTACTATCATCATGTAATCCAAAGAAATAGACTTTGAAACCAGAGCCATTCAAACTGATATGATCCTCTTTAACATAGAGGAAATTCCTTACCCCTCCATAGTTTCCATTAATGAATACCTTATCTATTAAAAAAAAGACCATCTTATCATTTGGCCCCTGACCCTAGAATCAAAGTAATGAAAGAGAGTCACCATAAAATGGTTACGTCAGAATTCCTATGTTTGCTATAAATTGAGCATTTAAATGTCTATAAAGCTATAACAAAAGAGCCCCTCCTTAAAATATTCAATAGAATATCCTAAGAATGATAGCTCTTTTAAAGTTCTATTTCCAAAATCTGTGTAAAGACATAATTTTTACTTGTAGTTTTCAAACATACATTTGGATAAGATTTTAAGATTCTTCGAACATTGGCCAATCCTATACCCCGTCCTACTCCTTTTGAAGAATTGTCACGCTTGAATATATCTCTCAGTTCGATCTCTCTTTCTAAAGTAGAATTTTTAACAATCATGACTAATTTATTCCATTCTCTATCTTCAAGGAAACAAACTGCTATTCCTCCCTCTGCTGAGGACTCTATAGCATTATCTAACAAGATAGAAGTAATTGTTAAGAAGTCAATTTGTTCCATATTTTTAATAGAGAACTGTTCACTAATCTCCAGGGAAACTGGAACAGATAAGTTTTGAGCCTCCGATAACTTAGATAATAGTAAACTCTTTAGCGCCAAATCATTGATATTTCTTAGATGTGCTACATCAAAACGCTTGCCTTTTAATTTTTCACCAGAATTTTTCAAAACACTATCATAGACTTGAGAAACCATATTAATATCTTTTTGATCTATACCTATTTTTAAGCTTGACAAAATATTAGCATAATCATGTCTAAAGCTTCTAATTTCTTGATACAGCCCCTCAACTTGTTGACTATAATTACTAAGATTTTGCAATTGAATTTCTTTTTGTAGAACGACTTTCTCCTGTAATTCTTGAAGTAATTTTCTATCCAATAGATTAACAAAACAAATAAACAATAAAAAGTAAACTGCTGTCAATAATTCTTTATAATCCAACATTCTATCCCAACTTACTTTATCACTGTAGTTTATATAAGATGGTAAGATAAAATAAGCTAGCATTAAAGTATCCGCAGTAATTAAAATAAATTTTGTCTTTCTATCCAAGTTCTTTATTTTTAAATGACTAAAATTATATCGAAAGAGACTAATAAGAAAAAACACAATAATTTCAGCTAATAAAGAGAAAATCATTGTTCCTAGATTAGTTTCATATAGTCTATACAATATTGGAATCTTAGAAATTATAAAGTAACCTAAAAAATTTCTGATGACATCCCAAAATCCAAGTGGAAATAATGAGTAAAAAAGTAATAAAGAGACCTTACTTCTTAATTCACCAATAGACAAAGTATACAAGATAAAAAAAGTGGGATAAATCAATAACGACCCAAAAAAATAAAATTCTGTTGATTTAAATACAACAATGAATAGTAATATTGAAAGATAGTACAGAATAATGGACACTACTAGTTTTTTTAGATTTAATCGCTCATCTACAACCCTAGCATGGATACATAACAATAGAAAAACACTTATAATATCTAGCAAAAATACCATCTAAATCTCCTTAGTCATGTAGTCTTTCAACAGCTTTCATAAGTGACCGTATTTTTAATCTAGAGACAATGCAAGAGGACCCGTTTTGAAAATGAACTACCCGATTTTCTTTATCAATTGAAGATATATTATAAGGATTTACGATAAATGATCTATGACATTGAAATAAACGTGGTTCCTGTTCTATGATTTCGGATAATTGTCCATAAAATTCAACTATGTCTCGTTTTGAATAGAGTGTCAACTTATGGGCGATTGACGATGTCTCAATATACAATAAATCTTTAAAAGGGACTTGAATTTGAGCTTTAGATCCTGTAAATATAAAAGAGTCCTCAGATACTGTTCTTCCTTGATTGTTACTAACATTTAAAATAACATTTTCAAGACGTTTTATAAATGTCGGTTCAGGTAATTCTTTATCAATAAAATCGATAGCCGATACTAAATATTCAAAAGATACAGGCATAAACTCAGAATGTGATGTTACAAAAGCAATCACTGCTTGAGAATCAAGTTTTCTAATTTCTCTAGCAACGTCTAATCCTCTTTTGTCATCATCTTTTATTTCAATATCAAGTAAAAATAATTGATGATTTCCTCTCTCTGAAATGTCCTCTAAAAGCTGTTGAGGTTTTCCATAAACCTCAAAATGCCTATACTCAATCTTATTATCCACCAAAATTTTTTTGACAACATTTTCAATTCTAGTCTGTTGTAAAAAATTATCTTCTAGTATAAAAATATTCACTACTTCACTCCTATATATTTTTCCACTGATTTTTTAATATTGTAAAGTGTCTTCTAGAACAAGCGATGTCTGATACTCTATCATCCATAAACATAATCGTTCTTGTCTCATGATTAAATCCTGCTATTTTATCTTTATTCACAAGAAACTTTCTATGGCATCTAATAAGTTCTTCTGTACTTTCCTCTTCGATTTTAGCTAGTGAGGTTGAAGCTTCAAAATTCCCTTCTGCTGTTACAAAAAGAACAGCATGAGCTTTTGTTGGGTGAGTTGTAACATAATAAATTTTAGAGAGTGGTACCTTTACGATAGCTCTATCTTGATATAAAATATAGTCTTTCATATTTAGCCTCCTTCTATAAGTTTAATCTTATCAGAATGATGGAAATTAAATTATAAAAATCTCAAATGGTTTCTATACTATCTCAAATTGTAAAAATTTTCTTAATTTAGACATTTCAGGATAAAATAGATACTTTTTAGTATCTCAATAATATTAATCTTTCTTCATTTGATAAACTAATTTCTAATGAAAGGAAAGCTATGAAGGCAATTCAAATTTTACACTACTCTTTATTTGGCTATATTTTATCTCTGTATTTAAAATATTATTTCTTAAAAAAACATTTAAAAATACAAAAATTTTACAAGGACATAAGATTAACTACAAATATAAATCTTCTACTTATTTTATCATAAAATCAGGGTCTCTAACATCTAAAAAAGTTTCCTATCTAAACACTACTTCTGTTTTTAGTTGTTTTGATTCTTGATATGGAATGAAAATGATATCTAACAGTCAATCAATTTTTTCAAGATCTTGGACGGATATATCAGATAATCTATGAATTAGCTTCTTAAATATATCACTATTGTCCTGATTTTTCTTAAAATTTTGTAAACATCAATTATGACCACCCATAAAAGGCTTAATCATGAATTTTTAAAATCAGTTTTTAATTCCAAATTTTCCAAGCTCAAAAAAACTTTGCACTCTAGCTAGCCACACAATGGTTACCAGAGTACAAAGTTTTTTATTAGACAAGATTTAGTCTTCCTTATCTTGATTTTCATTTCCTTTAACTGCTTTTTTAAATTCGGATAGCATTTTACCAATTGATTCGCCTAGTTCAGGCAATCGTTTTGGTCCGAAGATTAAGAGAGCTCCTAAAACGATAATAATCAATCCTGGTGCTCCGATATCACGTAAGATTCCCATTTCTCGCTCCTTTCTGCTTGCGTTTCATAATGTGTTTGCTGATAGCAATACTCAATTCATAGAGTAAAATCAAGGGGGCAGTCATTGCCAAATCACTAACAAAGTCGGCTGGTGTCAAGATGACTGCAAGTACCAATAAGATAAAATAAGCATATCGGCGATAAGCAATCAACAATTCTGGTCCAATGAGCCCAATCGACGTCAAAAAGGCAATGATAACCGGCAATTCAAAAATCAGAGCCAAGGGCAAGGTCGTTTGAAAAACAAAGGACAGATAATTTTGGGCTGTTAACTGCGTTTCAAATAGTCCTTCTCCTAGCCCTAATAAAACCTGAAGTAAGGCTGGTGTTACAAAGTAAAAACCAAAAGCCAGTCCAACTAGAAAACAAAGGAAACTAGCTGGAATATAAGCAAAAATAGCTCTAGCTTCTTCCTTCTTTAAACCAGGTTTAATGAAAGACCAAATATGATACACCGTGTAAGGTAGGGTGATAGTAAAGGCCATCAGACTAGCTAAGCGTATGTAAATCCATAAAATATCATTTGGCCCTAAAACAATCAACTTTTGCTGAAAAAATTGGGTCACATACTGGTAAATCTGGTCTGCGAAAAGCAAGGAGACACAGAATACCAAAAAGAAACAAATGACCACTGCCAATAATCTCTTTCTAAATTCTACCAGATGTTCAACGATTGTCAATTCTTTTCTATCCATCGTATTCTTCACCCTGTCTGAAAGTGACAATCAAGACAATAATAATAAAGATTAGCTGACTGATCAAACCTTCCCAACTTGGGTAAATTCCAAGCAGGTCGTTTGTTGGAAATCCTGTCAGCAAGTGATTTGGTGCCATATTGGTCAACTGAAGAGCATGGATACTAACCCCCAGCATCTTAAAGGCTAAGGCATAAATCATCCAAGTCAGGATAAAGAAAACCTTATGTGGCAGGAAGAATTGACTGGCCTTGTTCATCACAACGGCAATAATTACCAGAACTAGCAAGGCAAGAGAAATTCCCAAGACAAATTCAAAGCTGGAAATTCTTGGTAGAATCCCAACATAAAAGAGAATGGTTTCTGCTCCCTCACGGAAAACAGCTAGAAAACTGAGAGCAAACATGGAAATAAAGGAACCTGTCTTAGTCACTGTTTCCATTTGTGACTCCATAAAGGTATTCCATTTTTTGACTGAGGACTTGCTGTGAAGCCAGATTCCAATCAAAATCATCATAACTACCGCAAAAATCCCCACTGCTCCTTCTATGATTTCACGATTGGATCCTGATGTCACTGCTGGAAAAGCAATTTGCAGGATGAAAGCAATAACCAGACTTGCCATGATTCCTGTGATAGCACCACCATAAACCCACTTGAGCCCTTTACGCAGCTTGGCTGCTTTCAAGGTCGTTACCAAAGCCATAACGATTAAAAGGGCCTCTACACCTTCTCTCAGGAGAATGAGCATAGCATCAAAGGCATTGTAACGTGCACTGGTATCAATTTGTGATAAATCTGCAATCAGTTTTTCTAATTTTTCTTGGTATTCCTTTTCACTTCCCTTGACCATAATCACAGGGCTTTCACTTTCCACTCGAGTATAGAGGGAAGGATTGGTCGTGCTAACAGAACCTTCAATTGTTGGCCAGATAGTGATGAATTCCTTCATACTAGCGGCTCCTGATGCTTGATCACCAGCTTGAAATTGTTCCAAAGCCTTCTTCAAAAGGGCAATGCCGTCTTTGAGAGTCAAATCCGAAGATGTTGCTGCTATTTCTTTTCCAGTTACAAAATCATCAATAGCCTTTTTTAAGTTCTCAAAGGAAGTCTGGATTGAGTTGAAATCTGTAGGCTCGGTTTCCATACTACTACGCAGAAAAGAGATGGCTGTTTCAACACGTCCATAATGAGCTGTACTATTGTCACGAACCACACTTTCATTGATGGTCCAAGTGGAATTCATTTTCTTAAAGGATTCTCGAACCTTTTCCAAATCTTTAGAGGCAATGGCTTGTTCCAAGGCTTCAAAACGAGGACTTAGACGGTTTACCAATTTTTCCTTTTCCGCATCTAAATCCATAGGATTTTGTTCTTTTTCAAAGGCTAATAAGGCTGAAGAAATTTCAGTGAGTTTATCTTCAGTGATATCTCCTGATTGAGCTAACTTTTCCTTAACGACTTTACCAGCCTCAGAATTACTGTCTTCTACTCTTTCAAAGTCTGTTGCCATCTCCTGAACGAGTTTCTGGCCCTCAGACTGATTCCCATTTTTGACCGCTTTAGAAGCATCTGTGATTTTTACAAAGTAAGAACTCAAGCTTTCTTGGGCACCTACTGGGGAAAGAATTAAAAATGACAAAGCTAAAACCAAGAACCAGCTTTTAGCCTTCCAATAATTTCTGACCAATGTAGCCTCCTTTCTCCACACCACCAAAGCAAGCAAAAAGTCCACTACCTATGTGAGTGATATATTCATTCATCTTATCAGTAGCACCTAGATTGGTTTGAACCTTGACAAAGTTATCAGGATCCTTCTGGAAAGAAATGAAGAGCAAGCCCGTATCAAACTGGCCAGTTTTTTCATCAATCCCATCTGAGTAAGAGTAAGAACGACGTAAAAGTGGTTTCTCCACTTCTTTAGCCAAACGAACATGCGAATCATCAGGTAAGAGACTCAAATCCACTTCATCAAACTCATTTTTCTTACCAAAGGGGGCACCACTTTCCTTGTAACGACCAAAGGTATTTTCTTGTTCTTCAAGACTAGTACGGTCCCAGGTCTCTAAAAACATCTGAATCCGACGAACTGCCATATAAGATCCATTTTCCATCCAGTCCTTACTATCAGCCCAGATGACGCGGTCAAAGTCTTGCTCCTTGGTTGGATTTGCTGTCCCATCTTTAAAACCAAAGAGGTTACGCGGAGTCTCCATTCGATCTCCGATAGCTGCAAAACCAGACTGACTCCAACGAAGGGTCACCGCATTTCTCCCCTTACGGATGAGATTTCGAATAGCATGAAAGGCAACTTGCTCATCATCGGCACAAGCCTGAATCACAATATCTCCACCAGTATATTTTTCACGCAATTGCTCTTTAGGAAAAGGCGGTAAATCCCTAAACAGTTGTGGACGATTGTTTTCCAAGTTCATCTTTTTCAAGAAACTCGCAGAAACACCAAAAGTTAGCGTCAAACGATGAGGATTGAGCCCGACTGTTTCACCAGTATCGCTCGGAGGCAAGAGAGCATTCTGGCCATCTTTTTTGACCAATTCCCCCTCGACCAACTTGGCACTATAATCCGTCCAATCCTTGAACAACTGAATAATCTTATCCTTATCCGTCGTATGCAAATCCAAGACAACAAAATAGATATTTTTTTGCATGGGCGTACTAATCCCTGCTTGATGCTTGCCATAAAAAGCAATTTTTTCATTTCCGTACGAGATTTTTTCCTGACTTCCTAGCTTAGGTGCGAAAAAAGCAGAAGCACCAGAGAGTCCTAGCGCTAAACCAGCCCCTCCAATCCCTGCTTTTTTTAGAAATTCTCGACGGTCCATTTTCTTTTCAAAAAACTTTTCGTCTTTTTCAGTCATGACTCTTATTCTCCACTAAGAAATTTACCCATTTGTGATAGAGGCTCACCAAGTTTTGTCACAGCTTCTGACAATTCTTTGGTATCTTCTTTTGTCAAATCAGTATAGAGCTTATAGTGTTCCTTGTCGGTCATGTGTTTGTCTAACAAGCTATTGACAGACTTGAAATCTGCTTCCAATTCTTTAACTAGGTTAGCGTCTGATTTTTCAAGTAAAGGTTTAAAGAGTTGGAAAATCTTCTCAGCTCCCTCAATATTGGCACGGAAGTCATACAAGTCTGTATGAGAATAAATTTCCTCTTCACCTGTAATCTTGCTTGTCGCTACTTCGTTAAGCAAGTCAACTGCTCCAGTCAACATAACCTTGTAATCCACATCTACAGTTGCAATCTTAGCTTTCAATTCCTTGATATCATTAACCAACTGATCTCCGTAGATTTCAGTTCCTTTTGTTGTATTGTCTTCCCAAAGTATACGCTCGATACGATGGAAACCTGACCAACCTTTCTCGGTCTTGTTTTCGTCCATATAGTCTGCCAAACGGAAGTCAATCTTGACATCTGACTCACCAAAACTTTCGGCAATTGGTTCTGAACGCTCATAAGACATACGAATCAATGGATAGACCTTCTTGGCTTCTTCTAACTTACCTTCTTTCAACAGTTTGACAAAGCCTTCCGTATCTGTCAAAAGTTTATCAATTTGCTCTTGCACAAAAGTCTTATAGTCAGCTGTGGCCTTATCAAGCATTTTTTGCTTATCTTCAGACAAGGCTGTCACCTTAGACGAATCGGTTGTATCTGCTGATTTTTCAAACCTAACAGCACAAGCTGTCAATAGCAAGGCTGAAGATAAAAGGATAAAACCTAGTTTTTTCATTGTTTACTCCTATTGGTTCAGGAAACCTTAATTAATTTTACGTTTCATTATAACATGTTTTCACTCATTTTTCAATAAATTTTCAGACAATTTAATGTTAGTAGATTCATACTAACAATAGACTTTTAAACCTAAAATTGATAAAATAGGAAAGAAAATAAGATAAAAGGAAACTGTAAATCACCATGATGAACATGCAAAATATGATGCGTCAAGCACAAAAACTTCAAAAACAAATGGAACAAAGTCAAGCTGAGCTTGCTGCTATGCAATTTGTTGGCAAATCTGCTCAAGACCTTGTTCAAGCTACCTTAACTGGAGATAAGAAAGTTGTCAGTATTGACTTCAATCCAGCTGTCGTTGACCCGGAAGACCTTGAAACTCTTTCTGATATGACTGTTCAAGCCATCAACTCTGCTCTTGAACAAATCGATGAAACGACTAAGAAAAAATTAGGTGCTTTCGCAGGGAAATTGCCATTCTGATAAAAAAGGCTCTATAATATTTATAGTGGGTAAATCCCTTATAGATATTATGGAGCCTATTTTGATGTAGAAAAAAGTCCCATAAAATCTATAGTGAAAAGCGACCAAGCCATCATTAGAAAGAATCCTATGGAACAATTACATTTTATCACAACTGCTTGATATTGAAAACTTTTTTCTCATACTAAGCCCTAGACGATAAAATCATTCTTAATCTTTTTTACCATTTGTTATTATACTCCTAAATTCCGGCTAAAACAGTCCACCAAATTTTTCTACTTCAATACTTAAGGCGAATTGTAAATCATGCCAAACCATGAAGCAATTTAATCAAATATTTCATTAGTACATGGTCATCAACCCCTACTAACAGCATAGTAGCGAACTATTGTATCGCCGACTTTTCGTATGTGCTTAACTACTAAAGAGATTATAGAGACACTCTTGAGTTGCTAATAAGAATTAAAGCACCACTATAATATTCTACATTTTTACTTTTAGAGTAAGGTTTTGCGTACTCATTGAGAAGAATCTAGAGCTAGCTAATCCTCGCTTTTAGACTTTTTAGAATCTTAATAAAGAAAGCATCTACTCCCTCTTCAATTACCTTATTCCAACGTAAAGTTAGGAGAGAATAATAATCTTATCCAATGCAATACCTTTGATTTTCGAAACTTTGACAACTGCAAAAAACAGACTTTCACAATTCGCAATATCAAAAAAAGAAAGGACAAAATTTGCCCTTTCTAGATCTTATCTTTGCTTCAATCCATTACAATGGATAAAGAACTCAATTTCTTATAGGTAAAGGAATTTGAAAACAGCTACTGCTGCAATTGCTGCTGCGATAGGTGCTACTACTGGTACCCAAGAATACCACCATTTTGAATCACCTTTGTGCTCACCAAGAACTGATTTTGGAAGGAAAGCATGAAGGAGACGTGGACCAAAGTCACGGGCTGGATTCAAGGCAGGTCCTGTAGGTCCACCAAGTGATGTTACCAAGGCCATAACGAGGAAACCAAGTGCCAAATGAGCAATTCCAAGACCTGATGTCATAAATGGAGCTACTTGTTCTTTAGCTTGTTCAAGTGCTGCTGTTACTTGTTCTTGAGGAATTGTTTGACCTTGAGTAGTTGCTTGAGCAACTTGAGAATTGATAGCCGCTTGCGCTTTTGACACTAGTTCAGCACCAAAGAAGTGTTTAGTTAAACCAAGTGCTGCAAAGAAAAGGACAAATGAACCAACAAACTCGTTTACAAAACCATTAACAGTTGCTGCAAAGCGTGATTCTTTTGAACCATTATCCAAACTTGAAATTGTTGAGAAAGTACCCAAGATGTTGTTTGGATTTTCAGTTTTCAAGTAGTATGGGCGGTGTGTTACCACAACCAAGGCTTGGCCAAAAATAGCACCCAAAACTTGTGCGACGATATAAGGCGCAACTTGTGCCCAAGGGAATAGACCGCTGACTGCAAGTCCAAGAGTGAAGGCTGGGTTGATGTGGTTTCCAGATACGTTACCAAACATCAAGGCAGGAATCATAACCCCCATACCGTAACCAACAGCGATAACGATCCAGCCACTTTGGTGACCTTTCGTACCTTTAAGTTCAACGTTGGCAACTGCACCATTTCCAAGAACGATCAAAAGAGCAGTGGCCAAAAATTCAGTGGCATATTTAATTGCCCATGTGAAATCCATTTGATAGATTCTCCTTAAAATTTTTTAGACAATCCTTATTCTATCAATTTTTACATCTTTTAGCAACTACTTTCCTGAAAGATTATGACAGAAAACGGTTCCAAATCTTATAAACTAATCTTTGTTTTCAAGATATTCCCAATTCATTAGGTTATCTGCGCTAATCTGATTCTTTTATGTCAATTCCTTCTGATGCATGGTATAGGGAATAAGAAGTATCTTTCATCATTCACAAATAAAAACATAGTTTTATTCGCTACCATAACCTACATCAGCCACAATATATTTGAATAAGTATAGGGTTTGAATTGATTAGAGAACGGGTTTCAAAGTGTAAGTGTCTGTTGGATTAAGAAAAATATCAAAATAAAGAACATACTTGCTATTAGTAGCCCCTTAGACATTATATCCTGCCTTGAACTGACTACTTTATATATTGTATTACTTCGTCCTCACAACAATATATCAAAAGTCAAAAGCGTTTAGAAAAACTCTATTTCATGAGAGAATACAATAAACCTTCCCACAATAAAACGCATAATATCAAGTTTTTGGGGCACCTGATATCATGCGTTTTCTGTTCTTAAAATATTTTTTCTCAGTCTCTTTTTGTTACAAGTTCATCTTCAAAGTCTTTGATTTTGAGTAAACCTAAAATCAAATTTTACCCGACTGATCCTTCCATCTCGTAGCTAATCAAGCGGTTCAGCTCAACTGCATATTCCATTGGAAGTTCTTTTGTGAAGGGCTCTACAAATCCCATGACAATCATCTCTGTTGCCTCAGATTCTGACAATCCACGGCTCATGAGGTAATAGAGTTGTTCTTCTGAAATCTTAGAAACCTTGGCTTCGTGTTCCAAAGCCACTTGCGAGTTGTGGATTTCGTTAAATGGAATAGTATCTGACGCTGACAAGTCATCCATAATAATGGTGTCACACTCGATGTGTGAGACAGATTTCTTAGAGTTTTTGTTAAAGGTTACTTGTCCACGGTAGTCAACCTTTCCGCCGCCTTTAGCGATTGATTTAGACACGATAGATGAGCTAGTATGTGGAGCATTGTGGATCATCTTAGCACCAGTATCCTGATGTTGCCCTGCATTGGCAAAGGCAATAGAAAGCATAGTCCCACGCGCCCCTTCTCCATCTAGGTAAACAGATGGGTATTTCATAGTTGTTTTGGCACCCAAGTTTCCATCAATCCACTCAACCGTCGCATCTTTCAAGGCTTTGGCACGTTTTGTTACCAAATTATAAACGTTGTCAGACCAGTTTTGGATGGTTGTATAACGCATATAAGCTCCATCCAAAGCAAAGATTTCTACAATGGCCGCGTGCAGGCTATTGCTTGAATATGTTGGTGCTGTACATCCTTCTACGTAGTGTACACTTGCTCCCTCATCAACGATAATCAAGGTACGTTCGAACTGACCTGTATTTTCGTTGTTGATACGGAAGTAAGTTTGAAGTGGGATATCTACCTTGACCCCTTTTGGTACGTAAATAAAGGTTCCACCAGACCATACTGCTGAGTTGAGTGCAGCCAACTTGTTATCAGTCGGCGGTACCAACTTGGCAAAGTATTGTTTAAACAAGTCTGGATATTCCTTGAGGGCAGAATCTGTATCTGTAAAGATAATCCCCAATTTCTGGAACTCTTCCTTCATGTTGTGGTAAACCACTTCTGACTCGTACTGGGCAGAGGCCCCTGCTAGATAGGCACGTTCAGCTTCTGGAATACCGATACGTTCAAAGGTTTCTTTGATTTTTTCAGGAACGTCATCCCAAGAACGAGCTGGTTTGTCAGATGGTTTTTGATAGTAAATCAAGTCATCAAAGTCAATCTCTGACAAGTCCGCTCCCCAAGTTTGCATAGGCATTTTTTTGAAGGTTTCATAAGACTTCAAACGGAATTCTAACATCCACTCAGGTTCTCCCTTAGCAGCTGATAATTCGCGAATGACATCTTCGTTCAATCCTTTTCCTGTCGATAGGACAGGCTCTACATCGTCATGGAAACCAAATTTATATTCACCAAGGTCAATTGGTTTTGGTTCTACTCTTTCTTCAGCCATAATATCCTTTCTTTCATTCTTCATTTCTACTGATTCATAAGACAAAAGAAACTTGTCTTACTGTTTTTCTTGATCTTCAATTGTTTTCTTAAGGGCGTTCCAAGCCAAGGTTGCACACTTAATCCGTTGCGGGAATTTGGCAACACCTGACAAGAAGGCTGCATCACCGAGTTGGTCTTGGCGTTCATCTTTCTGCCCTTGAACCATTTCAGAAAAAATAGTCGCAAGCTCTAAAATTTCTTGTTTGGTTTTTCCTAAAACGGCATCTGTCATCATACTAGCAGAGGCAGTTGAGATGGTACAACCTGAGTTTAGAAAAGCGATATCTTCCAAACGTTCCTCTGCATCAAACTTGACAGAGAGATTGATGACATCCCCACAGGTTGGATTGTTTAGACTGATTTGTTCAGCGTCTTCTAACTTTCCTTGATGATGTGGATTTTTCGAATGGTCCGCTACCACTGCCATATAGAGACTATCTAGTTTAGAAAGTGCCATTGAAAAACTCCTTTGTCTTTAGCAAGGCATCGACTAGTTTATCGCAATCTGCCTTGGTATTGTAGATATAAAAACTTGCGCGAGCTGTTGCTGGGACGTCCAAATACTGAAGCAAGGGTTGGGCGCAGTGGTGGCCCGCACGAACAGCTACTCCTTCATAATCCAAAGCAGTCGCAAGATCGTGAGGATGGAGATCGCCTAGGTTAAAGGCAATAACACCCGAACGTTGAGCCAAGTCCTGCGAACCATAAATAGTCAATCCCTCAATTGCCTGAAGTTTTGGATAGACGTAGGCTATCAGTTCTTGTTCATGGGCTTCAATGACATCCATGCCAATTTTTTCTAGATAATCTACTGCAGCAGCTAGTCCAATTGCACCCGCCATATTGGGAGTTCCTGCCTCGAATTTCCAAGGCAATTCCTTCCAACTAGCAGACTGCTCATAGACAAAATCAATCATCTCACCACCAAACTCCACCGGTGACATTTGTTCCAAATACTTCTCTTTGCCGTACAGAACACCGATACCTGTCGGACCAGCCATCTTGTGACCTGAGAAGGCAAAGAAGTCTACATCCAAGTCCTGAACATCAATCTTCATATGAGGCGTAGACTGAGCGCCATCCACCACCATAATGGCTCCAACTTGGTGGGCCAATTGAGTAAATTCTTTGATTGGATTAACCACACCCAGAACATTTGAGGCGTGAGTAAGGGAGACAAACTTAACTCTATCAGTCAATTTAGAACGCAAGTCATCCATATCCAGAGCTCCATCCTTAATATAGGCATAGACAAGCTCCGCTCCAGTCTTGCGGCAAGCTTCCTGCCAAGGAATGATATTAGAATGATGTTCCATGACGGAAATCAAGACCTGGTCGCCCTCAGTCAAGACTTCCTCAGCATAACGCGCAACCCAGTTAAGACTGGTTGTCGTTCCTCTGGTAAAGAGAACTTCCTTTGTAGACCCTGCATTGATAAACTTACGAATGGTTTCACGCGCAGCTTCATAGGAAGCAGTCGCCCGCTCCGCCAAGGTATGAACCCCACGGTGAACATTGGCATTGTCCTGCTCATAATAGCGGTTAATCGTTTCCAGAACTGCTAGTGGTTTTTGTGTCGTCGCAGCATTGTCCAGATAGACCAGAGGTTCATCATTAACAATCTGGTCTAAAATTGGAAAATCCTTGCGAATCGCTTCTACATCTAACATAGGCTACCCCTTAGCGTTTTGACAATTTTTCTTCGATAGTTGCAATCATTTCATCACGAACTTCCTTGACTGGAATCTCAACGATAACGGAGCCAAGGAAACCACGGACAACCAAACGTTCTGCAGTTGCCTTATCTAAACCACGGCTCATGAGGTAGTACATGTCTTCTGGATCCACCTGACCGATAGAAGCTGCGTGACCTGCAGTAACATCATTTTCGTCAATCAAAAGAATTGGATTGGCATCTGAACGCGCTTGGTCTGAAAGCATAAGAACACGGCTCTCTTGTTGCGCATCTGCTCCCTTGGCACCCTTGATAATGTGGCCAATACCATTGAAGGTCAAGGTTGCTTTTTCAAGAATAACCCCATGTTGTAGGATATTTCCGATTGAGTTGCAACCATAGTTGGTTACACGAGTATCAATTCCTTGCACCTGACGGCCACTTGAAAGAGCTACGACTTTAAGGTCGGCATGGCTACCGTTACCAATCAAGTCACTATCAAAGTCAGCAACGACGTTTCCTTCGTTCATAACACCGATGGCCCAGTCAATGCTTGCATCGTTGCCTAATTTACCACGACGGCTAATGTAAGCAGTGACGTTTTCACCTAGACGGTCAATCGCAGCAAATTTCACTTGAGCACCAGAACGTGCAATCACTTCAACAGTGATATTAGCAGTCGCCTTAGCACTACCCTCACCGCGTGATTCTAAACGTTCGAGGTAGCTGATTTTAGAGTTTTTACCTGCAATGATCAGAATATGCTTGTTAAATGGCACATCACTATCACTATCTTGGTAGAAAATTCCTTCGATTGGTTCTGTGATTTCTACATTGTCTGGAATATAGAGAACAGCACCACTATTAAAGTAAGCTGTGTGGTAGGCTGCCAATTTGTCATCGTCATATTTTACTGATGACATGAAAAATTCTTCTACGAGTTCTGGAATTTCTTCTAAAGCCGAATGGAAGTCTGTAAAGACCACTCCTTGTTCAGCCAACTCAACTGGAATTTGCTCAAAAACTGTTTGAGTTCCAACCTGCACCAATTTCAAGTGATTATCTAAAGCAGTGAAATCTGGAACATTTGCTGATGGCTCATTTTCTGTAATCGTTCCATCACCCAGATTCCAACGGTGGAATTTCACACGTTCAATAACTGGTAATTCCAAAGTCTCAATCTTGTCAAAAGCTTTTTGACGGAGATCAGCCAACCAGCTTGGTTCAGCGTGCATTTCTGAAAAAAGTTTAATATTTTCTTTAGTCATTTACTTCTCCTAAAAGATACGAGGGAATTACAATTCTTCCTTGTAGTCGTAGCCAAGTTCTTCAGCTAGTTTTGCGTATCCTTCACGTTCCAAACGCGCAGCCAATTCTGGACCACCAGAAAGGACAACACGACCTTCCATCATGACGTGTACCACATCAGGCGTGATGTAGTTCAAAAGACGTTGGTAGTGAGTGATAATCATAGCACCAAAGCCTTCACCACGCATAGCATTCACACCTTTAGAAACAACTTTAAGGGCATCAATATCAAGACCAGAATCAATCTCATCCAAAAGGGCAAAAGTTGGTTCCAACATCAAGAGTTGAAGAATTTCATTACGTTTTTTCTCACCACCAGAGAAACCTTCGTTGAGGTAACGCTCAGCCATTTCTTCTTTCATGTTGAGCAATTCCATCTTCTCATCCAATTTAGTGATAAACTCTCGAACTGAAATCTTCTCATCGTCTTCTTTACCAGCATTCATGGCTGCACGAAGAAACTCAGCATTGGTAATTCCAGGAATTTCTGATGGGTATTGCATAGCAAGGAAAAGTCCCATACGCGCACGCTCGTCAACTTCCAATTCAAGGATGTTTACGCCGTCAAACAAGACTTCACCTTTGGTAACTTCATAGTTTGGATTTCCCATGATAGCGGCAGAAAGAGTCGATTTACCAGTACCATTTGGCCCCATGATAGCGGCGATTTCGCCTGTTTTCAGGGTCAGGTTAACCCCTTTTAAAATTTCTTTTCCTTCAATCTCAACGTGAAGATCTTTGATCTCTAATACTGACATGATAGTTCCTTTCTTTTTCAAGACCTTTACAGTGCCTACTAGAAACATACTAGTTGTCTCTAGAAAATACGGTAATACTCAATGAAAATCAAAGAGCAAACTAGGAAGCTAGCCGCAGGTTGCTCAAAGCACCGCTTTGAGTTTGCAGATAAAGCTGATGTGGTTTGAAGAGATTTTCGAAGAGTATAAAAGGTCAATAAATATACTTTTATAGTATAACAAAAAAAAGCCTAAAAGGCTTTGATTTTGTCTAGAAGCTGAGGACTAGTCTTTTCCTTTTAAATGTTGGTCAATGGCATCTACTATTTTGCCCATCAAGTAACTGACTCGAAAATTTCTAAAGAGCAAAATAGCCCAAAAGGCTGCCATAATATAGCGACCAGTCATCCAGGCTTCATTAAAAAAATAGGTCTCAGCAGCTGTAAACAGCGCTATGATAATAAATTGTTGTCTATTCATAAACTTATTGTATCATGAAATCTTTCTTTAGTCTTCCTCTACCTTCACTTTATCAGCCAAAAATTCAAATCCTTCTGGAATCAGACTTTCTTCTTCTACTTCTTTTCCAGTTTGGGAAGATTTTGCTTTGGCTGAAAAGGCTGCGCGAACTTCTTTCCATTCCTCCATGGAAATGGCTAAAATCTCAGGTGAAAAACCTGCTGCCTGACTGAGGATATTGCCAAACATGGTGTTGAGATTGTCTCGTTTCATGGTTTGACCAGCATTGAAGTTAGATTCAAAAGCAAGAATAGCATGGTGTTCATTGGCCGCAACCGGTTGAGAACCAACTAGCAGAGCTTTATCAGGACCTCCAAGACTTTCAATCACCTCTCCCCAGGCATTCTGCAAACGAATCAGGTTTTGACGTGCTAAATCAGGATTTTCGACGGCCTCTTGTAGGATAGATTGAACTTTATTGCGATCCACACGATAGACTGTCTTGCCTGCTGCTGGGCGAGTAGGTACTGGACTTGTTGGCTTGGGTACGGTTCCCACATTGGCGAGTTCTTGTTTGAGACGTGTCACTTCTTGTCTCAGTGCAGAAATTTCACTTTCAACTCCCCCTGAAAGAGCTACTTCAGGATTGATCTCCGCCAAACGGATGGTCATCATCTCAGCATAAATCTTGGACTGCAAACTAGACTTAATATCCGCTAAACTGACTGTAGCTAAACGAATCATTTCAAACAGATTTTCCTGAGGAAGTGCCAAATTCTCAACAAAGACTGCACTATGGTGAGTGTTTTCTCCACCTGTTTGAACAATTAACAAGTCTCTTAAATAGTGTAAAAGGTCGGTCACAAAACGAGTCATGCTCTTACCATTCTCAAAAAGAAGATTCAAGCAAGACAAAGCCTTGGGAACATCCTGTTGAGACAAGGCGGCCACATAATCATCCAAGGCTGATAGGCTAATGGTGCCAGTAATTTCTTCAGAGATGGCAGTCGTCAATTCATTTCCTTGTGTCAAACTCAGGGCTTGATCCAAAATTGACAAGGCATCCCGCATCCCACCTTCAGCCCGTCTGGCAATGATTTCCACAGCCTCTGGTTCAGAACTGATATTTTCTTTTTCTAAGATATAGTGGATATGTTCCTTAATATCCTGTATCTTAATTGATTTAAACTCAAATCGTTGGACACGCGATAAAATAGTGGCAGGTATCTTGTGCAATTCAGTGGTAGCTAAAATAAAGACCACATTCTGTGTGGGCTCTTCCAGCGTCTTTAGGAGAGCATTAAAAGCCCCTGTAGACAGCATATGAACCTCGTCTATGATATAAACCTTATAACGGGCAAGACTAGGAGCATAGGTAGATTTATCACGGATTTCACGGATTTCATCAACCCCATTATTAGAGGCCGCATCCATTTCAATGACATCTTCTAAACTACCGTCCGTCACTGCTTGACAAATATAGCAGTTATTACACGGTTCACCACCCACTTGATTTGGACAGTTCATAGCTTTGGCAAAAATCTTGGCTACACTGGTTTTTCCCGTTCCACGAGGACCAGAAAAAAGATAAGCGTGACTTATTTTCTCTTGCTCTACTGCTTGTTTAAGAGTCTTAGCCACAACTTCCTGTCCAACCAACTGGGAGAAGTTTTGACTTCTATATTTTCGATAAAGTGCTTGATACATTAGGCTTTCTCCCCAAACATTGTAAAGTCCCATTCTGTCTTTTCAAGCAAAATAGCGACAAATTGTTCCAAATAATCTCGATCCATAGCATCATAATCATCAATCTCTGAAGAATCCAGATCCAGAACCCCGAGCAGTTGACCATTCTTCATCATTGGCACAACAATTTCACTTTTAGCTCGACTATCACAAGAAATATAGTTGGGATAAGTTGTTACATCACCAACCAGAACAGTTTCCTGAAAGCGGGCTGCCTCACCACAAACACCTTTGCCTAGTGAGATACGGATGCAGGAAACACCTCCTTGGAAGGGACCTAAAACCAATTCCTTTCCATCGAACAGATAAAAGCCTGCAAATACGGTATTAGGAAAACGTGATTTTAGAAGAGCACTGGCGTTGGAAAGATTAGCCAAAACATTGGTTTCACCTTCCAACAAAAAAGAGAGCTCTTCATTTAACATTTGATAACGTGATTGTTTTTCTGATTCTAACATAGAACTATTATATCAAAAAAGGCTTACAGACAAAAGAAAAATCCCTTGTTTAGAAAACAAAGGATTTTGTGAATTTTCAATTTGATTAAAGTTCGATATCACCGAACAAGTCAGCCATTGAGAATCCTGTTTGTGTTTCTGGAAGTTCGAAATCACGTTTTTCTTGACGTTTTGGACGACGTGGACGAGCAGCACGTTTTTCTTCTTTTTGTCCTTCTTCTTGAGCTGGACGCTCTTCAAGAGCTTTGATAGAAAGTGATACGCGCTCTGCATCTGCGTTAACTTCAAGAACTTTAACTTGAACTTCTTGACCAACTTTAAGAGCTTCTTTTGGATTTTCAATACGTTTGTGTGAAATTTGTGATACGTGAACAAGTCCATCGATACCTGGCAATACTTCAACAAATGCACCGAAGTCAGTCAAACGTTTAACTGTTCCTTCTACTACATCACCTTTAGCCAATTTTTGCTCAACGCCATCCCATGGTCCAGGTGTTGTTGCTTTAAGTGAAAGTGACACGCGTCCTTCTTCTTCGTTAAGATCAAGGATTTTCACTTCAATTTCTTCACCAACAGTTACAACTGATTTTGGTGATACGTTACGTTCATGTGACAATTCAGTCAAGTGAACCAATCCGTCAACACCACCAAGGTCGATGAAAGCACCGAAGCTTGTGATACGTGCAACTTTACCAGTTACTACATCACCAACAGCCAATTTACCGAATACTTCAGCGCGAGCTGCTGCTGTAGCTGCTTCAACAACTTCACGACGTGAAAGGATGAAGCGGTTTTCTTTAGCGTCAACTTCTTTGATTTTAGCATCAAATTCTTGACCTACAAAACGCTCAGTGTTACGTACGAAACGAGTATCCAACATTGAAGCTGGGATAAATCCACGAACACCTTCAAATTCTACTGAAAGTCCACCTTTAACGGCACGAGTTCCTTTAACAGTAACAACTTCTTCTTCGCGACCAACAAGTTTGTCCCATGCTTTGCGAGCTTCAAGGCGTTTTTTAGATACAAGGTATGTAACTGTATCAGTATCTTTACCAACTACTTGACGAAGTACAAGAACATCCAATACTTCTCCTACTTTAACAAAGTCATTGATATCTGCATCGCGATCGTTTGTCAATTCGCGAAGAGTCAAGACACCTTCAACACCAGTTCCAGAGATTGCAACGTTAGCTTGAGTCGCATCAACTGTCAATACTTCAGCACTAACAACATCACCAGTCTCAACTTGGCTAACGCTATTTAGCAAATCTTCAAATTCGTTCATCTAAAAAATCCTCCAACAATCAAGTTTTTCTTAAACTTGACATACTTATAATTTTTTTCCTAAGCACCCGCAAGGACATGTTCATATCGTTCACGTCTTTCAATTATAAAAATAAAATACCCTAAGATATTTTGCTTTTTATCTTGATCATTACCTAAGAACTGGGGTAGCTGGATTCGAACCAACGCATGAGGGAGTCAAAGTCCCTTGCCTTACCGCTTGGCTATACCCCATTGATGAAATGGAGAGAGAGGGATTCGAACCCCCGAACCCGAAGGAGCGGATTTACAGTCCGCCGCGTTTAGCCTCTTCGCTATCTCTCCTATGTTTAACGAGAACTATTATATCATGAAATTTTCAATAAAACAAGTATTATTTTGCCAAATTATAGTTTTCAATCAAAATTTCCACAGCTTTTTCCAATTTTTTATAAAAACTATCGACATTCCCATTCTTTATGATGGCAAATTGTCCGTCTAATTCGGCAATTTCTCCGATAACTCTTTTACCGATAGTCAATGTATAACCTTCAAAACTATCTTTACCAACATTAACTTTTGCATCTGCTACTTGAATTTCGATTTTTTTATCTTTCTTACTCATTTCATACCTCTCTTCACTTTTTCTATTTTACAAGAAAATCCTAAAACTAGCAAGAAAAAACTCTATATCATTCCAAGTCTGATATAGAGTTTTCTGCTTTATTTAATGTGTTTTTCTAGTTCTTTTTGGTATTTACCGTTTGATTCCAATTTTTCTTTTTGCCATTTTTTCAGTGCTTCTTCATATTCTTTGGTTGTAACGATATCTTTTTGCAATTTCATACCTTTAAAGATATATGGGTCACCCTTAATACCAACTTGTGAGTATGGTTTTGAGAATGGCACAACATTACTTACAACTGGAGAACCACCAGATGAGGCTGTTGGCATCAATAATGAACTATCTGTCAACCAAGCTTGAGCCTTGGCATATTTTTCATAGCGTTCTTCAAGATTAGTAGTTTCTGAATCCGCATCATCTAATAATTTCTTATACTGATCCAAACCAATCTTAGCTACAACATCCTTATCTTTTCCTTTAGTAATACCAAGGTGTTTCATAGCAGAACCTGATTTAGGATCCATGATAGTTAAATAAGATGCTGGGTCTTGGTAGCTTGGAGCCCATCCTGTACTGTTCAAATCATAGTCTTTTTGAGAAGGAACACGCGCTTGAGAAGTGATTGTCTCTTTTTCATTATCTGTCATTTGAAGAACATCTATGACAACATTTTCAGCACCAAGAGTTGATTCGATAGACTGTTTGAAAGAGTTGCTTTGTTGAACGGCGATGGTATCTGTCTGTTCAACTGGGACATCCAAATGAATTGGGAAGGTTACCCCTTTAGATTCTAGGTCTTTCTTAGCTTTTTCAAAGGCAGCTTTAGCCTTGTCAGGGTTGTAGATAGAATCCTTACCATCAACTAGCTCAACGCCTTTCCATTGGTCACCATAGTTCACCAACTCTGCTTGGGCGATTTGGCCAAAGTTCTTACCACCTGCTTGTACAAAGTTGTCAGGAACGAGACTGTTACGAATAATCTTGTCCGCACCGTCTTCACCATTTAGCTGAGCAGCATATGAATGACGGTTGAAGGCAAAGTTAATAGCCTGACGGAAGTCCTTATTCAGCATAGCTTCTTTAGTAGAAGTCTTTTGCTCTTCACTTGTTTTCGCAGTTTTATTGTATGACTGACGATTTACGTTAAATGTGAAGTAATAGCTACTTGAGTCCTGTGGGCTATAAGTAATTTTATCTCCGTATTGTTCCAAAGTTGAAGCAAAGTTTGAGCTACTTGGGAAGAGACGAGCTGTCGTATAGGCACCTGAAGAGAAGCTACGAATCAAGGATTCCTGATCTGAACCATCGTAGTAGGTCAATTTAATCTTCTCAATTTTTACCTTTTCTTTATCCCAGTAGTTTGGATTTTTCTCGTATTCAATCAACGATTTAGAAGTCAAGGTCTTCAAGAAATAAGGACCATTATAGAGAATCCCTGCTGGAGTAACTGCTCCATAATCTTTACCTGATGCCTTCAAAAACTCTTCATTTACAGGCAACATCGTCGCTGTTGTAACTTTAGAGTTCCAGAAACTTTCTGGTTTGTTTAGGGTATATTCGACTGTGTAATCATCCAAGGCCTTGACACCAACTGTAGAGAAATCGTTCGTCTCACCAGTCATGTAGGCATCCAAACCCTTGATTGAATTTTGGATGAGAGAGACACCGTCTGACTTACCGTCAGCTACGTGTTTCAATCCTGCTACAAAGTCATGGGCTGTTACTTCTGCATATTCTTCACCTTCAGAAGTGTACCATTTAACTCCTTTACGAAGTTTGTAGGTATAAGTCAAACCATCTTTTGACACAGACCAATCCTCAGCCAAGGAAGGAATAACATTTCCGTACTGGTCGTTTTCCATCAAGCCATCAACCACGTTCCCGATGACATCTGTTGTAGATGTACGAGTCGCTATACTATAGTCCAAAGATGCTGGATCTACTGCATAGACATATGAAAATGTTGTCGGTGCATCTGCTTCTTTATCAGCTTTTCCACAAGCTACTAAAAAAGCTGTTGTGCTCAGGACCACTCCTGCTGTTAAGAGCCACTTTTTCGATTTCATAAAAATCTCCTTTTGTTTATTTTAATCTACTTTTACAATCCATCCTTCTGGCGCTTCAATATCACCAAACTGAATACCAGTCAATTCATCATAGAGTTTACGAGTCACAGGACCTACTTCTGTTTCACTATAGAATATATGGAAATCATCACCGTGTTGAATACCTCCAATTGGAGAAATAACCGCTGCTGTACCACAAGCACCTGCCTCTACAAAACGATCCAGGTTATCAATTGGAACATCCCCCTCAATAGGAGTTAAGCCCAAGCGATGTTCTGCCAAATAAAGCAAAGAATACTTAGTAATAGATGGCAAGATAGATGGACTCAATGGTGTTACAAACTCATTGTCAGCTGTAATTCCAAAGAAGTTAGCTGAACCGACTTCTTCGATCTTTGTATGAGTTGATGGGTCTAGGTAAATAACATCTGAGAAATGACGTGATTTCGCCAATTTCCCTGGCAAGAGACTTGCAGCATAGTTCCCACCAACCTTAGCCGCACCTGTACCATTTGGAGCGGCACGGTCGTATTCATCCTGAATCAAGAAGTTGGTTGGAACCAAACCACCCTTAAAGTAATTTCCAACTGGCATAGCAAAGATGGTGAAAATGTATTCCTCTGCTGGTTTAACCCCAATAATATCTCCGACACCAATCAAAAGAGGGCGAAGATATAGGGTCCCACCTGTTCCGTATGGTGGTACGTATTCTTCATTTGCGCGGACAACTGCTTTACAAGCTTCTACAAACATTTCTGTTGGAACTTGTGGCATCAAGAGACGGTCACAGGTACGTTGCAAGCGTTTAGCATTTTCATCAGGACGGAACAGTTGAACACTGCCATGCTTAGTACGATAAGCTTTCAAACCTTCAAATGCTTGTTGTCCATAGTGAAGACTTGGAGAAGACTCTGAAATATGCAAGGTTGCATCCTCTGTAAGCTCTCCTTGATCCCATTGTCCATTTTTAAAATGAGCAATATAGCGATAAGGTAATTTCATATAGGAAAAACCAAGTTTTTCCCAATCAATTGTTACTGTCATATTCCACTCCTTATTCTAAAAATCTATTTCTTATATTCTACACTATTTTTCTAAAATAGCAAGTATATTTTGTAATTTTCAGAAAATTTCTTCAATAACGAGAGTTCTTATTCTTGACGTTGTCCAAAATCTGCAATCATTTGCTCCATTTCTTGTTGACTCGGAGTTGTCAACATATACAGGTAATCTCCTTGAAGTTCCGCAAAGGCCGCTGGCATGATTTTTTTAACCTTGAACTGCTGGCCATATTTAGCAAGCAAGTCCTCCTCAGAATAGACATAGTGAGCATTTGAACGACGTGATGTAGCTAAACAATACTGAGGTTCAAACTCTGACGCTGGGAACTCTTCTCCTGCGACAATTGCTGCATATCCACGATAGAGGTCCAGGGAATGGGCAAAGTTATAAACATCAATGGTGAAACCACCTGCAGGGCGGTTATTATACTCAATGGCGATGTAATCGTCCCCTTCACGGAAGAACTCAATATGGAAGAACCGTTCTTTCATACCAAATTCTTTGACAATGTCCTCACCATATTTACGTAATTTGGGATCCATATCCTTGAGCACATAGTAGGAATTGTCCATCTTGTAAATCATGAGATCAAGTGGTGTATAGGCGTAGTCAAAGGTTGTTGAGAAGACAATCTTTCCATCCTTGTCTACAAGACCATCAAAGGTACAGATTTCACTAGACGTGACAAATTTCTCAAAGAAATAAACGGTTGAATGGTCCCACTCAGCCTTGAAGTGATTGATATCGTTCTCTGTCTCAAGCTTAAAGGTAGCGGCTGCGCCCACTCCATTATCAGGTTTGGCAATCATTGGAAGGCCGATTTCATTCACAGTTTGATCCACATCTGCTTCTGTCTGGATAACAGCGCCTGGTACCACGGGGACACCTGCTTTTTTGAAAAGTTTCTTCATCTCAGACTTAAATTTCGTCTTTTTGAGATCCTCTGGTTTGGCACCAAAGACATTGAATTGTTCTCTGAGTGCTGCGTCCAACTCTAACCAATATTCATTATGGGACTCGATACGATCAATTGGGCCATGCTTATAAAAGAGAAAAGCAACTGCGCGTTTGACTTCATCTATATTTTCAAGATTATCTACACGGAAATACTCGGTCAAGCTATTGCGCAAGGGCTCATCCAATTGCTCGTAGGGTTCTTGGCCAATTCCCAAGACTGTAATGCCTTTATTGGCTAGCTCAATGGTAAACTGTTGAAAATTTTGGGGATAGTAGGGAGAAATAACAAGGTAATTCATAGGTAACTCCTTTTATAAATAGAGATTGCCAAGGAAATAAGGCATTTGTTTGCGCCACCATTCCCAGTCGTGAGCGACATCATGTCCCCATTCAGCAAACCAGGCTGGAATTTGTTTCTGGTCAAAAGCTTCTTTAAGCTTGTAGAAAGATGGTAGACCATCTTGTTCCCAGGCACCAAGACCCGTACACAGCACAATCTCTGCCTGACGGTAACGATCGATAAACCAGCCGTCGTTCTGATTCCAGATATAATCTACTGGCGAGTTTTGGTAAATGGCATCGTCATTGTAGTAATCGCCGACAAAGAAACGTACATCGTAAACACCACTGAGAGCAATTACTTTGGTAAAGACGTCTGGATGTTGGAGGAAAAAGTTGACAGCATGGTAGGCGCCCATGGAGCAACCTGTCGTCACCATACCATCAAACCAACCTGTCTTATGCTTGATAAAAGGAATAGCCTCTTCAATCACATAGCGTTCATAGGCACGGTGCATCTCTGCTTGGTCGTGACCATTTTTCCAAGTGGCCAGCCAGCTCTCACTATCCACACTGGATAGGGTAAAGAACTGAACACGGCCTTCCTCGATAAAAGAAGCACAGGCATCAATCATGCCAAAATCATAGTATTCATTGTGACTACCACCTGATGAAGCAAAGACCACAACTGGAATCCCAGCATGGCCATAACGGTTAAGGTACATTTCACGGTTAAGATTGCCACTCCAGTGGCTAAGATATTCAATATGCATATTTTCCCCTTTCTTACTTTACCAGTTTTCTGCAAAAAATCTCAAACAATCGGGTAGATTTTCTGACCAAGGTATTTCACTATGGATGGCACCAGACTGAACTTTCAAGATAAGATTATCCAGATGAACTCCCCCTGCTATCAAATCATGGTAATAGAGAAGCGACGAGTCGATATAGGCTTGCTTGATATTACCAGCCATCAGGGTCTTGTCCGTATCATCTGCTTCTTCTGTTCCTACATAGATGAATATGCGCTGTTCAGGAGACAGTTTCTTCCGATCGATATAGCGATTAAAGGCGTCTTGGTGAAGCCAGTTTGCAGATGAAAAAACACCTAAACAACCAATTTGGTCTTGGTATTCTAGTCCGATAAACTGGGTAATATTGCCTCCTAGCGAAGAACCAATCATAGCCGTATGCTGGCGGTCAGCTTTTGTACGGTAGGTCTCATCGATAAAAGGCTTGACCACCTCCATGACAAACTCGGCGTACTCCACACCTTTACCGCCAAATTGCTGCCCTGGGATAGGAGATTCTTGGAATTTCCAAGCCGCATACTCATTCATCCGCCCCATGCCATCATTGTCAATGGCAACGACAATCATGCGACTGATATCGGGATTTCGTTTGATGGCTGGGATAATCTTCCACGAGTGACCAATGAAAGATTCTTTACTGTAAAAGACATTTTGCCCGTCATGAAAGTAAACAACAGGATAAGAACGATCCGTGTCTTTCTCATAATCTTTAGGAAGAAGAACACGTACACGGCGCTCCTTACCAGTGTAAGGAACCTTGAGTTTGTGTTCTTTCATTTTTAAATAAAAGTAGGATTGATTCATTGTCAGAAAACTCTCTATATTCAAAATTTTATCTCATTATATCACAATTATAGAAAAAAAGTTAGCTTTGCTTCCATTTTGGATTAAAAACTAACTTTTTCATTTATTTTTCTAAATTCTTCTGGATTTTCTGATTAGAGCAAATTATCAATCAAGTCATCCACCTCATCTTTTTCAACTTGAGGTGTAATTTCAGTAATCATGATTCCAGCTACTGCTCGCTCAACTAAGCCCTTAACATCCATCCGTTTTTCATACTGCTCTGCATTTTTAATCTTAGGATTGGTCTTAGGACGGTCAGGTGCAAAAATCGTACAGCAGTCTTCAAAAGGCTGGATAGAAATATCAAAGGTATCGATTGCTTGGGCGATGTCAATGATTTCCAACTTATCCATAGTAACCACGGGACGAATGACTGGAGTGCTAGTCACAGCGTTGATAGTCTGCATGCTTTCCAGGGTCTGGCTAGCTACTTGGCCAAGACTTTCCCCATTGATGATAACTAAACCATTTCGTACCTCACGAATACGATCGGTAATCCGCATCATAAAACGGCGTGTCAAGGTCATGAGGTAGGCTTCTGGTGCTTTAGCCTTGATTTCCTCTTGAACCTCTGTGAAAGGCACCTCGATAAACTGGATATTGCCCCCAAACTTGGTCAATTTACGAGTTAAATCGTGGGCTTTTTTAAGGGCGCCAGGACTCGTGTAAGGTGGGCTAGCAAAGTGAACGGCCTCAATATCTACCCCTCGTTTAAGAGCTAGATAACCTGCCACAGGTGAATCAATTCCTCCTGACAACATGAGCATGCCTTTACCAGAACTTCCCACAGGTAATCCTCCTGCTCCACGAAAGGTTTCATAGGAAATATAAGCCGCTTCCTCACGAATCTCAACCTGAAGATTAATATCTGGATTTTTCATCTGAGCTTTCACGTTTGGAATAGCCTTGAAAACAGCACTACCAAGAGTTTGATTGAGTTCACGACTATCCAATTCAAAGGTGTGGTCGCTACGCTTACCAGTGATTTTAAAGGTCATCCCTTCCTTGTAGGTTTCTTTCATAATCTCTTGGACAGCAGACTTAAGAACTTCCACAGACTTTTCGACTTTATAAACGGGAGAGAAGTTTTGAATTCCAAATACTTGTTTGAGGGATTCTGCTACTGCGGTGTAATCAGCTCCATTGAGGTAAGCGTGGGCACGGTCGCGATCTGCGGTTACCTTAACTTGGGGATAGATAGACAAAACGTCTGAAATATTATTACGAAGTTTATTGATGAAACGCATACGATTTTTGTGCTTGGTTGACAATTCTCCATAGCGAATCATAATTTCTGAATACTGCATAAATGCTCCTATCTTACTTTTCTAGTTTGATTGTAAATTAATTTTAGCTTGGTCAAAAACTGCTCGACCTGACTCATATCATTTTCAAGGTCTAGGCTAAGACGCACAGCTGACTGGGCCTTGTCCTTATCTACTCCCATGGCAATCAAAGTACCTGCAGGCTTACCTGCCTTGGACGAACAAGCTGAAGTAGTAGAAATAAAAATATCATAGTCTTCAAAGGCGTGAACAATGACCTCACCACGAACACCCTTAATTCCAAAAGTCAAAATATGAGGTGCAAAGTCTTCCTCATCTGAAAAGACAAAAATATCTGGATAGTCGAGAAGAGCTTGGCGAATCACTGCCTTCATCTGTCCTGTCTTACTAGTAAAGATATTCAGCTTTTCCATAGACAAACGAAGAGCCTTGGCTGTCGCTGCAATCCCTGCTACATTTTCAGTTGTCGAACGATAATCTCGCTCCTGACCACCACCAGTTAAAAGAGGCGTAATCTTCTTGCCAGACTTGATATAGACAAAACCAACACCACGGACTCCGTGGAACTTGTGACTAGAGAAAGTCGCAAAATCCACTCGTTCTGTCAGATACTTTTCAGTTGGAATCTTGGCAAGCGCCTGAACCGCATCAACGTGGAAGGAAATAGTCGGCTTGTCTGCCAAGAGTTCTGAAATAGCCTCAATAGGTTGGATAGAGCCGATTTCATTGTTCACAGCCATGACAGAAATTAGGATTGTATCAGGTCGTATCAAACCTGCTAGCGCCTCAACATCCACAAATCCTTCCTCATTAACCGGAGCAAAATCCACCTCAAAACCTTGAGATTTCAACCAGAGGGCTGATTCTTTGACCGCCGGATGTTCAATGGCTGATACGATGATGTGCTTGCCAAATTGAGCTTTTTCAAAGGCCACACCCTTGATGACCCAGTTATCCCCTTCTGTTCCACCAGAGGTAAAGAAGATTTCATCGCTTTTCTTACCGATTAAATCCGCAATCTGTTGACGCGAAGCATCTAAGATTCGTGTTGCCTGGTCTCCCAAACGATGGAGACTAGATGGATTTCCTAAAATTTTTGAAGCTACCTGCATATAAGTTTCAAGGGCTTCAGGATAAGGCTTGGTCGTCGCTGAATTATCAAAGTAAATCATGTTTCTCACGCTTTCTAAAATCACTCCTTCTATTGTATCATGAAACGGAGCTTGCGACAAGAAAGGGCAATTCCTCTTTTTTTAAGATTTTTTTAAAGAAATGAGGTATAATAAATTTTAATTAAAGGAGAGAATACATGTCTAATTATCGTAGAACCTCAAAACCAAAAACAGAACACATCAAAAAAGGCTTTACGGTCTTTCAAAAAACCGTTGCTACTATCGGTAGTATCCTTGGCTTGATTACCGCGAGTATCACGATCATGAACGCCTTGGATAATAACAAAAATACTAAAAAAGAACCTACGACAAGCCAAACGACAACAATTGTCAAAGAAATTCAAAAGGAATCCCCTCAGGAAAACACTAGTCCCAATAAGGAAAATAACACTTCTCAAGAAAAAACACAGCAAGAGGAAACACCAAAAGCTAGCGTCAAGGAAGAGAAAAAAGAAGAACAGAAAGCATCAACTCAGGATTCCTCTACTCCTACTCCAAGTAAACCTGCCGCTGATAATGAAAAACAGTCCAATATCCCAACTTCGGAAAATAAAAGCAATCCTCAGTAAGCACTTGATTTAAGAAAAAATTAACTCAAAAATAAAACTACACAGTCTCTCTTTGCCTTGACCACAATCAAGCCAAAGAGAGACTGTGTTTTTGTATAATTGATGTTTTAGAGGGTAGATTCTTGACCAATTTTATGAGATTCATACTCATAAAATTGAAACCTAGCTATGTTGTGATAACTTATTTGTCTCTAACATAAACTTTGCACGCGCCAACAATACTCTCTCATCTGCCCCAAAGGGGGTCAAGAGCCATTTTTCATTTACCTTATATTCGAAATCCTTCTTCATGCAGAAGCTAGTAAGCCTTTTACATCTAACATAAATAGTCTATCTCAACCACTTCATAGATATTAGTTTCTATTTTGTCGTTTTTTGGCTATTTTAGAGGTGGTTTTTTGCTCAACCTCTTTTTGCTTACTAAAAATTAAAGAATTCCATAGCCTGTTTGAAAAGCAATTCAGTATACTCTGGGTCTTCTTGGGCAATGGTAACCTGGTCTTGAATCAGTTCCAAGTCATCCGTTATCATGCCATCTGCTCCCAAATGAACTGATTTATCAAAGGACTCTGAACTATTGATGGTCCAAACGTACAATTTCTGATCGGTATTCCAAAGCTTGTTGACAAAATTTTCATCTAAAGTTGAATACTCCATGGTGTAACCTGTAGCCTTGGTTCTTGGAAAGATACTATTATAAGGTAGGATGAAAAAGACTGGAATTTGAGTATCGTAGGCTAAAACCTGGTCAATCACATGATAATCCAAGGATTGCATTTGGTGACCATTCTGCTTAAGAACCGTTCCATATTTTTCCATAAACCGTTTCATCATATCTGGACTATCTTTTCGACTGGTTTTAATCTCAATAAGAAGTTTTTGATGTAATTCATTGGCTTTATTGAGATAGTCATCAAAACTGGACACCTTGCTATGATAACCATTTTCTGAAATATCAAGTTTGGTTAATTCTTTCAAAGTTAAATCCTGTGGATTAGCATTAACTCCTGTCAGATTCTTAATATTGGCATCATGCATCATGACAAACTGACCATCTTTTGTTTCCTGAACATCTGTCTCAACGAAATCTGGAGATAACTGAGCGGTTTTTTCTAGTGATTGGACGGTATTTTGCACACCATTCTTATTAGATACTCCCCTGTGAGAAATGATTAAAGGTTTATTGGCTACTGGAGCTTCTAAATAAACATAACCCTCAAGAGCGAAAAAGATACAAGCACAGCCCATCACTCCCCATCTCATCCAGTGGTCTTTCTTTCTCCTTGGTGTAATTTCTAGTTCTTCTCCCGTTAAGAAGGAAACAAACTTAATAAGAAAGTAAGTCAAGGCTATATAATGAAAATTCTTAATCAAGACAAAATTGATAATTCCCAGAACAAGAGATTCCTTATGTGTCAGACCATCCATCAGTGCCTGACTTGCTAATATTGGAATCAATAAAAGAATGAAAAATAGGTAGGTTTTGACGACAATCCAAAGCAAGTTCCAAATATAAAACCAGGAGTGCTTTCTTGTCTTCTCTAGACTGTATCTGACTGCTTCTTTGACTGTCTTCTTCTCAAATAAAAGCTGAGGTAGGGCAAACATGAAACGCACTGAAATATAAAATAGAAGTAAAGCTAGAATAGTAACCACTATACCTACTAGCCAATACTTGTCTTCCACATAATCAACGATAAAGTCCGGAATGACAATTTTATTTAAGTAGTAAATCTTTAAAATCTTTCGAATCACTGGAAAGAGCATCATGACATAAAAGAAGATAAAGGTTATCTTGGCAAGCGTGACTTGCTTCATAAACAAGAAACTTTGTCGAAAGACCTTGCGACTGTACTCCAGCAAGGTCCTCTTTTCATGACATAATAAATGCCGAGCACCAATAAAGAGAAGTCCTATCTGGTAATAGGCGATCAGTAAATTAACGATTACCAGAATAAATAAAGCAAGACTAACAAAGGGAGAACCCGTTATAATGGCAAAAATATTGTTGTAGGATAGAAAGAGATAACCTGTCTGACGGAGCAAAAGTCCAGCAATCCAAGAATTTGATGGTAACCAGACAAACTCAATCATCATGAAAGTCAAGAAAAATAGAAAAAGTATTTTATCTAGATTAAAGTATATCTGCTTAAAACCTAGATTTTTAGGTTTTTCAGGTTTCATAGGCACTCCTAGTCAAATAATTGAGACAAGTCCAAGCCTCCAAAAGGATTGTTTGAAAGACTACTTTCTGTCTCTAACAATTCTCTAGCTTGATCCGACTCTAGGAAGGACTCGTAAACACGCGCTGTCATCCGTGCATCCTCTAAACTATTATGAGACTGACCTTGAAATCCAAGAAATGAAGCAACAGTTTGCAACTTGAGATTAGAAATACCGTGTAAATCCGAACTCCGACGTTCAAAAGCTTCATCATACAGATCTACCTTGTACTGCTGGCTGTAGTCTAAACCATGCTCTGCTAGAATAGGCAAATCACTTTTAGCGGCATTGTATCCAACCATGGGTAAAGAACCCACAAACTCTTGGAAATCTTTGATAACTTTCTCCACTGGTGGAGCATCTTTTAAGGTCTCAGCTGTAATCCCTGTCAATCCATTGATAAAACTCTTTAGAGGCACACTAGTATGGACATAGGAATCATAGGCGTCGATTTCCTGACCATCTCTAAAACGCACTGCTGATACTTGAATCAAGTGTGTTTGTCCTTCGTGCTGATTAAATTCTAAGTCAAAAGCAATGTAATCTTCTAATCGTTCCATTCTATCCTTCTCCTCTACTGTCTATCTTCTTATTCATTTTGAGCAACTATACTATTCACAAATAAAAGAAGCCATCAGGTTAGCATTTAACCTAAACAGCTCCTTGATTATCCTCCAAATAAACGAGCAAAAAAGCCTTTCTTAGTGGATTGGACTTCTTCTTTTGCTTGGTCCAGCTCTAGCTTGAGATTTTCTTGATCCTTCATGGCTTGAAGAGTCAATTGTTGCTGCTGATCTAGTTGTTTGTCTTTCTCAGCAATCTGACGGTCTTTGATGCGCATCTGCTCATCTTTTTCTGATAGCTGACGATCCTTGGCTTTTAATTGTTCATAAAGACGGAGAATTTCTGCATTCTTCTCATCAACTAGAATCTCCATCAGTTCACGTTGCTTGACATCTTCACTGACAGGCTCATCTTCAAAAATCGTTTTTTTATAGATTTCTTCTAGCTTAATCAAGCCGCTTCTAGTAACTACTGTTACCCCTTTGTCATTTTTATCTGTGTCTTCTTCTGGTAATTCTTTGACACGGTTATTGATTGCTTGGCGAGATAATCCTAAGACCTCTGCAATCTCACTGACGGTCATTTCAATACTCATAATATCCTCTGAAACGTTTTCTAGCTTTTCTTTACTTAAATCTTATCATAAGCTAGAAAAACTGTCAAATTTTCGCTTAATCTAAAGCCTTCAAAAAGGCTAATAAGACTTGGGCAGAGCGACGTCCAGCTTCGATAATAAACTCATCAAAAGAGATGTTTGCTTCATGGTTGGCATTATCACTCATAGCTCGGATGACTAAGACTGGAAGATTAAGGGCATGCGCTGCCTGAGCAATAGCTGCCCCCTCCATCTCAACAGCCAAAACATCTGGGAAATGGGACTTAATCGCTTCTATCTTATCATTTCCTGCAACAAAACTATCTCCTGTAGCAATCAATCCAAGATGCCATTTTTGGTCCAATCGAGATAAACTTTCTTGGATTTTAGCAACAAAAGTTTTATCTGATTCGAAATAAAGCGGTTGTTGCGCCATTTGTCCATAAGCATATCCAAAAGCTGTAACATCCACGTCATGATAGGCTAATTTGTCAGCAATCACAACATCTCCAACAGAAATACCCTCTGCTACTGCCCCAGCAGATCCTGTGTTAATCAAAGCATCCACTTGGAAATGATCAGCCAAAATCGCCACACTCATAGCAGACATGACTTTACCAATTCCACTCTCTACGAGAACGACTTCATGCGAAGCAATGGTTCCTGTATGATAGGTATTCCCCAAAACAATTTGCTCTTGGGCATTGTCTAAATGCTGGACCAGATAAGCCAGTTCTTCTGGCATAGCAGCTATAATTCCTATTTTCATTTCAATTCCTTTTCTATTACAAAAGTTTCATTGCTAAGACAAGCAAAATCAAGAGAAAGATGACTGCAAATAAGATTTTATTCAATTTAGAATTGAAGATATTTCTCTTGGTATTTTCAATGCGACGGCTTTTATGAATAGACGGTTCGACCTGAATCTTCAAGGTTTCCTGGCTAAAACCATGATCCTTTGGATTGGCATAACCAAAATAGGAAGAAGAGGTTGGTAAAATCTTGGTTTCCTCATCATCTAGTAAAGGAGGACCCGAAATTTTTTCGCCTCTATTAGCTCTTTCAATCATTTCATCCGTTAATAAAGGTTTACCCATACTAACCTCCTCTATTTTTTGTGCAATTCCCAATATTGAACAGCCATAATTGTCTTGGCATCACAAATATGACCTGATTGGATTAATTCCTTAGCTTCTTCTAGGCTCACTTCAAGGACTTCCAAGGTTTCATCCTCATCCTGCGGACGCGGATTTTCCACCTTTGTCAAATCGCTGGCTAGGTATAGTTTTAACTTCTCATTACAAAAGCCAATAGCTGAATAAAAATCGTACAAGAGTTCTAATTTCCCTGTATAGGATGTTTCTTCCTCCAGTTCACGCAGAGCTGCTGCAACAGGGTCAGTATTTTCTCCTACTTCCAGTTTTCCAGCTGGAATTTCGTAAGAGACAGCCTCGATAGCTTTGCGATACTGCTTGACCAAGATAAGTTTTTTCTCATCCGTTACTGCTAAAACACAGACAGCTCCGTTATGGAAAATCAAATCCCGTTGGGCAACTCCTTTGCCTTCTGGTAATTCAACCTGATCTTGAACCAGTTTAAATATTGGTCCTTGATAGATTTCTTTTCGGCTAAGCGTTTTTTCTTCAAATTCCATGATAGGCTCCTACTGATTCTTAGGATGATGAGGAAGGCGTGTTGCATATTCGTCTTTGTTGACCTGACGACCACGACCAATAGCAATAGCATCCGCTGGAACATCTTTAGTAATAGTTGAACCAGCTCCAACGAGGGAATTGTCACCAAGTTCTACTGGCGCAATAATGGTTGAATTTGAACCAACAAAAACATTGTTGCCAATAACTGTCTTGTATTTGTTTTTGCCGTCATAGTTGACTGTAATGGTTCCTGCACCAAAATTAACGTTGCTACCTACTTCACAGTTTCCGATATACGTCAAATGACCAGCCTTGGTATTCTCACCTATTGAAGAACCTTTCACCTCAACAAAGTTTCCAATATGAACTTGGGCAGCTAGGCTTGAACCTGGACGAATGTGGGCATAAGGACCGACTGTCACACCGTCTGCAACACTGCTTTCCTCAATCATAGAGTTGGTAATAACAGCTCCTGCTCCGATAGTGCTATCCACTACATACGTTCCATTTGTCAAAACAGTCTCAGCACCAATTTTCGTTTGCCCCTTCAAGATAACATTGGCTTCAATTTGAACTTCAGGAGCGATCTCGACATCAATATCGATATAAGTTGCTTCTGGATTGACAAAGCTAACACCATTGACCATGTGCTGATGATTGATGCGACGACGCATAACCGACTCAGCAATCGCAAGAGCCACACGGTCGTTTACTCCAAGACTTTCATCAAAATCTTTCAAAGTATAAGCACCAACTTTTTCACCAGCTTCACGGAAAATGCCAATCACATCCGTAATATAGTATTCACCTTGAGCATTGTTGGTATTGATATTTTTCAAAGCCTCAAACAAACGCTCGTTGTCAAAAACATATGTTCCAGTGTTAATTTCTTTGATTTGTTTTTCAAAATCTGTGGCATCCTTCTGCTCAACGATGCGAAGAACTTCAGCATTGTCATTACGAACAATTCGTCCATAGCCAAAAGGATTATCTGTTTCAGCAGTCAAGATAGTGGCCACATTTTTATGATTGATGTGGAAATCAATCAAATTTTTCAAGCTTTCACCTGTGATTAAAGGAGTATCCCCTGCGATGACCAAGGTGTGACCTGACAAACCTTCTAGGATAGGCTCTGTCATCATAACTGCATGGCCAGTACCCAACTGTTCAGATTGAGTTACAAATTCTGTCTGTCCAGCCAAGACCTGCTCAACCAATTCTGCCTTGTGTCCCACAACTGTTACTGTCTTTTCAGGTTGTATAGCGCCCACGCTACGAAAAACATGTTCCAGCATAGAAATACCCGCAACCTTGTGCAACACTTTTGGCAAATCAGATTTCATACGAGTCCCTTTACCCGCTGCTAAAATAATGGCATAATTTGACATAATCTTCTCTTTTCTCTAGAAATTCCCTTTTATTATACCATATTTCAAATCATTCCGCGATCTTGAATGAAAAAATGCTCCAAAGTCCCTTCCCTAACCCATTTTTTGAGTATTTTTTTTGATTTTTTTTGATTTTTAAGGTAAAATGATGAAATATGAGAAAGAAATTTAATCCGCTTATTTTATTTGGTTTTTTTGGGATTATGATTTTTATGTTAATCCTAAATCGCCCCCATTATGAAGATCATCCTGTAAAAACAAAATCAAATATTACTCAAATAAAAACCCAGGCATTACATAACTTAGATAAACCGGTAATTGATGTTTCTGGTTGGCAGCGTCCTGAGGAAATTAATTACGATACTCTGTCCCAAAACATTTCTGGAGCCATTGTTCGCGTCCATAGTGGCGCTCAAACGTCCAAAGAGAACGATGCTGCCTTTGTTAATGGGGTAGATAAGGCCTTTAAAACCCATATCACGGAGTTTCAAAAACGAAATGTCCCAGTTGGTGTCTATGCTTATTTAGCTGGAAAAAATGTCCAAGAAATGGAAAAAGCCGCTGAAGTATTCTATAACGCATCTTCACCATACAGCCCTAGTTACTATTGGCTAGACGTGGAAGAAAAAACCATGTCTAATATGAACGAAGGTGTTGAAGCCTTTCGTGCAAAACTAGAATCGCTAGGTGCTAAAAATATCGGAATCTACATTGGTGTCTATTTCATGGAAGAACACAGTATTGATACAGGCAAGTTTACGTCTGTTTGGATTCCCTCCTATGGATCAAATACTGGATTTTTCGAAACCAAACCTAATACGGACTTAGATTACGATATCCACCAGTACACTTCTAAAGGAAAAATTGCCGGCTTTGACCACGATTTGGATATCAACGTCATCTCTTCCTTAAAAAACAAAGAAGAAACCTTTAGAAAACTCTTTTTAAAACCTTAAAAGCATTTGTGTAGCATTTGCTTTTTCTTTTTGTGTTTGATTGTGATACAATATAGTAAGGATTTTTTGAAATAGAAATAGTTGGAGGAAGTATATGTTCTCATGGTTAGCACGTGTTATTAAAGGAATTGTGATTGCTCTTGGATTTATCTTACCGGGAATTTCGGGAGGGGTTCTAGCAGCAATCTTAGGAATATATGAACGGATGATTGGCTTTCTGGCCCACCCCTTTAAAGACTTTAAAGAAAATGTTTTGTACTTTATTCCAGTTGCCATCGGTATGCTTCTGGGAATCGGCTTATTTTCCTACCCGATTGAATACCTACTTGAAAATTATCAGGTCTTTGTCTTATGGAGCTTCGCGGGTGCCATCATTGGTACAGTTCCTAGCCTCCTCAAAGAATCAACTCGAGAATCTGACCGAGACAAGATTGATTTGGCTTGGTTCTGGACAACCTTTATCATTTCTGGATTAGGACTCTATGCCTTAAATTTTGTCGTTGGAACCTTAAGTGCCAACTTTCTTAATTTCGTCCTAGCAGGTGCACTGCTGGCTCTTGGCGTATTAGTTCCGGGCCTCAGTCCATCAAACCTACTTTTGATTTTGGGACTCTACGCTCCTATGTTGACTGGTTTTAAAACCTTTGACCTCTTGGGAACCTTCTTCCCGATTGGAATCGGTGCTGGTGCAACTCTCATCATTTTTTCAAAATTGATGGATTATGCCTTAAACAACTACCACTCACGTGTCTATCATTTCATCATCGGTATCGTCCTATCAAGTACCCTTTTGATCTTGATTCCAAATGCAGGAAATGCTGAAAGTATCCAGTACACCGGTATTTCTCTTGTCGGTTATGTCATCATCGCCTTCTTCTTTGCACTGGGAATCTGGCTTGGTATTTGGATGAGCCAATTGGAGGATAAGTATAAATAATGGCAAAAAAAGTTAAAGTCAAAAAAACATTGGTGGAACAAATCCTGTCCAAAGCAGGTATCCCACATCAGGGGATTCAAATCAATGCCCTGGAAGGAGAGCTTCCTCAAGGCTATGAACAAAATCAGATTTTTAAAACCTTGGCTCTTTTGGGAGACAAGACAGGACCGATTATCGGAATTGTCCCTATCACCCAACACTTGTCTGAAAAGAAACTAGCTAAAATTTCTGGCAATAAAAAAGTGAGCATGATTCCCCAAAAGGACTTGGAAAAAATAACTGGTTACATTCATGGAGCCAATAATCCAGTTGGCATTCGTCAGAAACACAATTACCCCATTTTTATCGATAAGATTGCTCTAGACTTGGATCAAATGATTGTCTCTGCAGGCGAAGTTGGTCACAGCATTATCGTCGCGCCACAAGACCTGGCTAGCTTTGTAAAGGCTGACTTTGCAGATATCTTGGAGGACAGTAAGTAATGAAACTCTACTTTGTCCGCCACGGTCGTACCCTCTGGAACCAAGAAGGACGCTTTCAAGGTGCTAGTGGAGACTCTCCCCTTCTTCCTGAATCCATTGACACCCTAAAACAACTTGGCCAGTATCTCAAGGAGATTCCTTTTGATCAGGTTTATTCAAGTGATTTACCTCGAGCGGTCAAATCTGCTGAGATTATCCAAAGTCAACTCCAGAGCCCCTGTCCTTTAGAAAGTGTTTCTAATCTTCGTGAATGGCAGCTGGGGAAGTTGGAAGGTTTGAAAATTGCAACCTTGGAAGCTATTTACCCGCAACAAATCAGAGCTTTCCGTTCTAATCTTGCTAAATTTGACACTCAAATGTTCGGAGCTGAATCCCTTTATAGCACCACGCAACGAACCATCCAATTTATCAAATCACTCAAAGATAGTCCAGCTGAGCGTATTCTAATTGTCGGTCACGGCGCCAATCTTACTGCCAGTCTTCGTACTCTTCTAGGTTATAAAGAGCCACTTCTTCGTAAAGATGGCGGTCTAGCAAATGCCAGCCTAACAATTTTAGAAACCCATGATTTTGAAAAATTCACTCTTGATACGTGGAATGATACCTCTTATCAATAAAGAACTTGATTTTAGTGTCAAGTTCTTTTTAGTTTTTAAAGATTATCCGTGAATTTCTTGGATATTTATGATAAAATGGGAGTATCGCAAAAAATGACTCATCGTATTCAATTTTGAGTAAAACTAGGAGGATCCCATGTCAACAGAACATATGGAAGAACTAAATGACCAGCAGATCGTTCGCCGTGAAAAAATGGCTGCGCTCCGTGAACAAGGAATCGATCCTTTCGGAAAACGCTTTGAACGCACTGCAAATTCACAAGAATTAAAAGATAAATATGCTGATCTCGATAAAGAACAATTACATGATAAAAACGAAACAGCTACTATCGCAGGACGCTTGGTAACCAAACGTGGTAAAGGTAAAGTAGGTTTTGCCCACCTTCAAGACCGCGAAGGCCAGATTCAAATCTACGTTCGTAAAGATGCTGTCGGTGAAGAAAACTACGAAATCTTCAAAAAAGCAGACCTTGGTGATTTCCTTGGTGTCGAAGGTGAAGTGATGCGTACAGATATGGGAGAACTCTCTATCAAGGCAACCCACATCACACACTTGTCTAAGGCTCTTCGTCCTCTTCCAGAGAAATTCCACGGTTTAACAGACGTTGAAACTATTTACCGTAAACGTTACCTTGATTTGATTTCAAACCGTGAAAGCTTTGAACGCTTTGTTACTCGTTCAAAAATCATCTCTGAAATCCGTCGTTACCTTGATCAAAAAGGATTCCTTGAAGTTGAAACACCTGTTCTTCATAACGAAGCTGGTGGTGCTGCTGCTCGTCCGTTTATCACTCACCACAACGCTCAAAACATTGACATGGTGCTTCGTATCGCGACTGAGCTTCACTTAAAACGCCTTATCGTTGGTGGTATGGAGCGTGTCTATGAAATCGGCCGTATCTTCCGTAACGAAGGAATGGATGCTACTCATAACCCTGAGTTTACTTCTATCGAAGTTTACCAAGCTTATGCAGACTTCCAAGATATCATGGACTTGACTGAAGGTATTATCCAACACGCTGCTAAATCAGTTAAAGGCGATGGTCCAGTTAACTATCAAGGTACTGAAATCAAAATCAATGAACCATTTAAACGTGTTCATATGGTGGATGCTATCAAGGAAATTACAGGTGTCGATTTCTGGAAAGACATGACTTTTGAAGAAGCCAAAGCTATCGCTGCTGAGAAGAAAGTCCCTGTTGAAAAACACTACACTGAAGTTGGCCACATTATCAACGCCTTCTTTGAAGAGTTTGTTGAAGAAACTTTAATCCAACCAACCTTTGTCTATGGACATCCAGTAGCTGTATCTCCACTTGCTAAGAAAAATCCTGAAGATGAGCGCTTTACTGACCGTTTCGAACTCTTCATCATGACTAAGGAGTACGGTAATGCCTTTACTGAGCTCAACGACCCAATCGATCAACTTAGCCGTTTTGAAGCCCAAGCTAAAGCCAAAGAGCTTGGTGACGATGAAGCGACAGGTATCGACTACGACTATATCGAAGCCCTTGAATATGGTATGCCACCAACAGGTGGTTTGGGAATCGGTATCGACCGTCTCTGCATGCTCCTCACTGATACAACTACTATCCGTGACGTATTACTCTTCCCAACAATGAAATAATCTCTTATCCTCTGGTACTTGCCAGAGGTTTTTTGATGTCAAAAGAGACTGAGTAAAAACTCAATCTCTACTTTTCACTTCTTTGGTTGCTACATCTTCTCCAAACCATTTCTGACTGATTTCTTGGAACTTTCCTTCTTGGTATAGTGCGATAAAGGCTTGGTTTAAATCTTGGAGTAATCTTTTGTCAGCAGGCCTGACTCCGACTGCAAAAGATTCACTTTCAAATCCTGCTGAAAAGACATTATAGTCATTTAATATCCCTTCAGACTGGAGGTAATAATTAGCATACACTCGGTCAATCAACAAGGCATCAATTCTATCATTCTTCAAATCAATCAAGGCTTCATTGAAACTCTGGTATTGATTGGCCTTCTGGTCTTGAACACGATTTTTCAGTAAGTCTGGCTGAGCTTCAAAGTCTAAATAACCAGAGGAACCTGCTTGGGCTCCCAAGGTCTTATCCTTCATCTCCTCTACTGAACGAATTTGCTGGCTTTTCTTAGCAACCAGAACCTGCTGATTTTCCATATATGGAATGCTAAAGGCAACTTTCTCTCGGCGTTCATCAGTCGCAGAATAGCCATTCCAGATGGCATCTATAGTTCCGTTTTGCAGTTCCGTTTCCTTCATATCCCAATCAATTGGCTGAAATTGCACCTTGATACCTAATTTTTCAGAGACTGCTTGAGCTAAGTCAATATCAAAGCCTGTATATTGACCATTCTTTTCTTCAAAGCCCATGGGTACAAAAGTATTGTCAAAACCAATAGTAATGGTCCCTTGTTCTTGATACTTATCCCAGTTATCCTGCTTTGGATCACTAGCCTTCTGAGTACATGCAGTTAAAAAGAGGCTTAGGAGCGAAACCAATACTAAAGCAATTTTCTTATTAGTCATTAGCACCTCCTACTTGGGTTCAACCTTGAGAATCTGATCTGCGATATTTTCAGCAAATTGTAAATCGTGGGTAACCACAATCTGTGTCATGCCAAGTTCCCTATTTTGCAAGATCAGTTTTTCCACTTCCAAGCGTAATTCTGGATCCAGGGCAGAAGTTGGTTCATCGTAGCCAATGATTTCTGGGTCAATCATCATAGCACGCGCCAAGGCCACCCGCTGCTTTTGTCCACCTGATAGTGAGAAGGGATAAGCATCTGCGTACCCTTCCAGTCCTAATTGTTCCAAGAGTCCACGTGCCTTCTTCTCTGCCTCTTCCTGCTTCATTCCCATGGTTTTCACAGGAGATAAGGTCAAATTGTCTAGAACGGATAAATGAGGGAAAAGTTGAAAATCTTGGAATACAAATCCTAGTAGATTGCGCTTCTCCAGTTCATCCAATTCTAAAGGTTCTTCATTATAAAAGATTTGCCCTGAATCAATGGTTTCAAGACCTGCAAGCATACGTAAGAGGGTTGTCTTACCTCCACCAGAAGGTCCAACGATAGCTAGGATTTGCTTTTCAGGAATTTTTAGACTGAAATTAGATAAAATTTGCTTTTCACCAAAGACTTTATTGATATTTCGTAATTCTAACATGGCAGCCTCCTATCTATAGTAACTGTACTTCTTCTCAACTTTTTTGGCAAGAATGGTCACAATCCCAATCAAAATCAAGTAAATGGCTCCTGCCAAGAACATAGGAACCAGACTAGCATCACGGTTGGCAGCTGTGCGACTAGCCAAGATAAGGTCTGAAATTCCTAGAGCATAGACCAGAGAGGTATCCTTGACCAAACTCATAACCTCATTAAATACACTAGGGAGAACAATCTTGGTCACCTGAGGCAAAATAATATAACGCACTGTATCAAAAGAATTAAACTTCAAGACCTTGGCAGCCTCATATTGACCTTTAGGAATGGTATCAATCCCTCCACGGAAGATTTCAGCAAAATAAGCTGCATAATTCAAAACAAAGGCAATGATAGCAGCAGGAAGACGATCCAAACGAATCCCAATGCTTGGTAACACATAATAGATAAAGATCAATTGCAAAAGCAAGGGTGTCCCTCGCATGATCCAAATATAAATGTTAATCAGATGATGGAGGAGCTTCCAATGGACTTGCAAGGCAAAGGCAATCAAAACGCCCAAGGGAATAGAAAAAATCAAGACCAGTGCAAAAACCTGCAAAGTCATGCTTGCACCGCTCAATAAACTCGGTAATATCTCAAACAAATAAGACATACTGCACCTCCTAAAAATAATTGTTCCCATTATAGCATAAATAAACTAAATAGCCAACTATTTTTGTAAAAAAATTCTTTTTCAATAGAAAAAGTATAGTATTTTGAAACTGGAATAGGACAATACGACTTCTAAATCCTTGTTAGAAATTTGATTTGAATTCTCTAATCGATTTGTTCATATTCCATTTCAACATATTATAATTTACAAGTAAAAGAAAGGACAAACTTTGCCCTTTCTCGATCTTATCTTCTATTTGTTACAGTTAACTTAACTGATAATTGGAGTTTTATCTTCTTTACTGTGATGGATTTTCTTTTTTAGTTCGTGCCAATCTCAAGGCACGATTTGGATTGAGACGATTAAATAGTTCTTCCAATTTCTTTTCATTCCAAACGTCTGCGGCGGAAACAAAATTACCATCCGCATCTCGGAAAGATATCGGTTTATCTCCCATACCAGTCTCCTAGTCTACAAATTCAAACTCAAATTTACCAATGCGGACCAAGTCCCCATCCTTAGCACCACGCGCACGAAGAGCTTCATCAACCCCCATTCCACGAAGCTGGCGGGCAAATTTCATGACAGACTCATCACGATCAAAGTTGGTCATATTAAAGAGTTTCATGAGTTTTTCACCAGAAAGCACCCATGTAGCATCGTCATCACGGCTAATTTCAAAGGCTTTTTCTTCCTCGTCAAATCCATAGTAAGCTTCTTCTTCCATATCTGACTCGTCGTAGAGCAAGAATTCTGGTGTCTTATCTAACAATTCAGCTGTCGCATCCAAAAGTGTAGCCAAACCTTGCTTGGTCAAACCAGATATTGGGAAAATAGCTGGTAACTCTTCAAATTCATCGTAGTTTTCAGCCAATTTTTTCTTGAATTCTTCAAGATTTTCCTGACTTTCAGGCATGTCCATCTTATTAGCTACAATAATCTGTGGACGCTCCATGAGACGAAGATTATATGACTCTAATTCTTTATTGATTGCAAGATAATCCTCATATGGATCACGTCCTTCACTAGCTGACATATCAATAATATGAAGGATGACACGGGTACGCTCAATGTGACGGAGGAACTGGGTTCCCAAACCAACACCTTGACTAGCCCCTTCAATCAAACCTGGCAGATCGGCTACTGCAAAGGATTCACCTGATTGGGTACGAACCATACCTAAATTTGGCACAATAGTGGTAAAGTGGTAGGCACCAATTTTAGGTTTAGCTGAGGTAATAACACTTAAAAGGGTTGATTTCCCTACTGATGGGAAACCCACTAAACCAACATCTGCCAAGATTTTTAGTTCCAATTGTAACTCACGTTCCTGACCTGGTTCTCCATTTTCAGAGATTTCTGGTGCAGGATTTTTTGGTGTCGCGAAACGAATATTTCCACGTCCACCACGACCACCGTGAGCAACGATAAATTCTTGACCATGTTCAATCAAATCTGTCAAAACCTTGCCAGTCTCTGCATCACGAACAGTTGTACCTTGTGGTACTCGAACTCTAAGGTCCTCTGCACCACGACCATGCATCCCCTTGGTCATTCCTTTTTCCCCAGAATCAGCCTTGAAATGGCGATTGTAGCGGAAATCCATCAAGGTACGCAAACCTTCGTCTACAACGAAGACCACATTACCTCCACGACCACCGTCACCACCCCAAGGACCGCCATTAGGGACATATTTTTCACGGCGAAAGGCAACCATGCCATCGCCACCATTACCAGCCTTGACCTTAATCTTGGCTGTATCTAAAAACATACTCATTTTTTCTTCTCACTTTAAAAAAGGGCTGGGAAATCCCAGTCACTAAATTTTCTTGAATCTATTTTATAGATTACTGAGGGCACCAATTGCAGTTGCAAAAATTCCCAATAAACTTGCTACTAGCATGATAAGCACAATAAGCAAGGTTAATTTCTCGAACATCGTTTTTTTACGTTTTCCATTATCTCCAAATGCCATTTTTTTCTCCTTCGTTACATTCTATTTTCTATTATCTTAGCATGAATTCAGCTAGTTTTCAATAGTCAGTTGCTACTGGTGCGATAATCCATAAAATGATATAAGCTACAATTCCCGCTCCGTAACAGCAAGCAAGGACACCCCAAATGACTCGAACGATAGTTGGATCCATATCTAGATAATGGGCCACTCCGGCACAAACACCAGCAATCTTTTTGTCACGCCCACTTCTCATTAATTGTTTTTTCATAGCTGTTCCTCTTTCTATTCTTCATGGTCTTTCCAATAATCTCTTATGCTGATCAACTGTGTTTTTGAAGCCTTCAGCATGCGTCTAGAGCCTTTTACGGGTACAGCAACCACCTGTTGCGGAAGATACAAAACTATTTTAAAAATACGCTGACTGACCGTGTCATCTTTTGCTAAATCTTTCTGGAAGTTATTTGAAATAATGGCATCCAGATAAAACTCATGCACCCGTTTTCCAAAGTTCTCTGCTGAAATCTCGTACAGTTTTTCTGATAAGGTATGCTCATTCATATCTGGCGTTGCAATCAGGGCTTCTAAAATGGCTCCAGCCAAATCATGTTCACCGTAGTACAAGGTTCCAAACATCTTATCATTGATCAGATTGTCCAGATAAGGATTTCCATGAGCAATAACTGGAGTTCCACTGGCCAAGCTTTCCAAGTATGTCAAACCTTGCGTCTCACTTGTCGATGCTGAGATAAAGAAATCCGCCGCCTTATAGTAAAGAGCCGTCTCACTAGGAGCAATCATTCCTGTAAAGATAACTGAGTCTTGAATCTCTAATTTGTGGGCTTGCTCTTTGAGGTCATTCAGATAAGGCCCATCCCCAGCAACTACCAGTTTAACCTTGTCTTCCTCTTTCAGAACTTCTGCAAAGGCTGCTAATACTGCTTGAATATTTTTTTCATAAGAAATTCTGGAAAGACTCAGCAACATCTGTTCATCATCTTGAATCTCTAATTTACTACGCAGTTCTTTTAGATTTTCTTGCTTGATTTCTGGACGCTCAAACTTGGCTAATTCAATCCCAGTTGGAATAACCCTTTTTTCAACCTTGACCTTATAGTCAGATAGCAAGTCACGGACAATCTCACTCGGACAAATCACCCCATCCACGTCATGCAGGAAACCTCTGACCAGATACTTGACCATGCTAGGACGAATCAACATCCCCTTGGCAATATAATGCACATAGTCTTCGTATTGGGTGTGATAGGTATGGATGACTGGGATTTTCAGTTCACGCGCAATCCAAATCCCCAACAAACCAAGAGAAAATTCTGTCTGAGTATGGATAATATCTAGCTGATACTGTTTGGCAATTTCAAGCGCCTTGCTAAAACCTCGGTAGGCAAAGCGACGATCCTTAAAAGCAAAAAAAGGAACACTTGGAATGCGGATAATTTGCCAATCTTCGTAGCGATTGACATCCTTATCCGTCGTTGTAAAGATAAAAACAGCATGTCCTTGCTTTTCAAGTTCTGTTTTCAAGGTTCGAATACTGGTCGCAACACCAGAAACCTGAGGAAAATAGGTATCTGTAAATAAACCAATTCGCATAGATTACCTCACTTTTTACTTTCTCCCTAAAGCAGCTTGTTTCTCATAAAAGTCCAACCAGATTTGTAACAGATGCTCTTCTGAATACTCTCTGGAAATATTCTTAGCTTTTTCTTTGAGGTCTTTCAAGGCAGCAGGATTTGCTTGATATTCTAAAATAGCCTCTTTCATCTCTTCTCTATCTGCTGTCGCCCGATAATTTTCATCCAAAATCACCTTATAGAGATCTAAATCACGCAACATAATAGGAGCCTCACAACTAGCAGCCTCTAAAATCGTCATAGGGAAAAGTTCATTGTAACTTGGCAACAAGAAAAGGTCCGCTAGGGCATACAATTCACGCATTCGCTCTGGGGACACAATACCTGGAAACATCAAATTTTCAGGTGGATTATCCATCATTTTCTTGTAGCGTTCATAACCATCTGTCATACCACCAAAAGAGAAACCACCCGCCCAGATAAAGGTAATCTGAGGCAATTCCTCAGCCAGACGGATAAAATCATCAATCCCTTTTCGTTTCTGGACTTGACCAGCACCTACTACGATAAACCGATTGTCACTAACGCCAAGTTCTGTTCGCAGTCTAGCTACCTCTTCTTGTGGAAGGGGATGCCATTTTTCCTTATTGACAAAGTTAGGAATATAGGTCACTTTTTCACGTGGAATACCAGCTGCCACCAAATCCTCAATAAACATAGGATTAACAACAACCAAGTGCTCCATTCGGTTGTAAAAAGAAAATACATAGCGTTTAACAATTCCCTTTAAGAAAAATGGAATTTTCAAACTCCCCTCAAGTGTATCAGGCAAGAAATGTACATAACCAATTTTCCTCCCTGAGCGTTTCTTTTGGAATGTTGATAAATAATAGGGAAAATCAATTGTATGAAAGTGAGTCACATCTGCCTCGATTGGAAGATTCTCTGTAACAATCAATTGGTCCTTGGCATCACGGTGAAGAAGACGAACCAATTCACGGTAGGCACCTGAAACTCCTTGCCCTGCTACTTTCTCACTTGAACTTAACATATTGATGCGTAATTTCTTTTGTTCCATAACTACTATTATATCATTTTCTTTGAATAAAATCAGCAAAAGAAAGGAGAGACTAGAGGAAAAGAGGGGGAAATTTCCTCGCTTTTCCAATGGTCTCTCACATCCTTTTATTTGTTTACTTAATGCCTAAGGCAATGCGTGCGTAGCGACTCATTTTTTCAACTGTCCAGGCTGGATACCAGACTAATTTGACCTCAGTATCAGTCACTTCTGGCACCTCTGTCATAGCATCATAAATCTGGTCTGTCAAAAGATCAGCTAGGGGACAACCCATAGTTGTCAAAGTCATATCAATCTCAGTTTGCCCTGTTTCGCCGTCAAAACGAATCTCATAAATCAAACCAAGATTGACAATATCGATTCCCAACTCAGGGTCGATAACTTCTTCCAAGGCTGATAAAATTCGTGTTTTGATGTTTTCAATTTGTTCTTCTGTATAAGCCATATTTCCCCTCACTCCTAGTCTTCAATAAAATCACGAAGCGGTTTGCTGCGACTTGGTTGACGTAGTTTTCTCAAAGCCTTGGCTTCAATCTGACGGATACGCTCGCGAGTTACGTTAAAGACTTTACCTACATCTTCAAGGGTACGCATTTTTCCATCATCTAGTCCAAAACGTAGACGCAGAACATTTTCTTCACGGTCTGTAAGAGTATCTAAGACTTCATCCAACTGCTCACGCAAGACGATACGAGTCGTATAGTCCACTGGATTTTCAATCACTTCATCTTCAATAAAGTCCCCAAGGTGGCTATCATCCTCTTCACCGATAGGAGTTTCAAGGGATACTGGTTCTTGGGCAATCTTCAAGATTTCACGAACCTTATCAGGGGTCATATCCATTCGTTCAGCGATTTGTTCTGGTGTCGGATCTTGTCCCAATTCTTGAAGAAGATTACGCTGTTCACGAACCAATTTATTGATAGTTTCAACCATGTGAACTGGGATACGGATGGTACGAGCTTGATCCGCAATAGCACGAGTGATAGCCTGACGAATCCACCAAGTTGCATAAGTTGAGAACTTGAACCCTTTAGAATAGTCAAACTTGTCAACCGCCTTCATCAAGCCCATATTTCCTTCTTGAATCAAGTCAAGAAACTGCATACCACGACCAACATAGCGTTTAGCAATGGAAACAACCAAACGAAGGTTGGCTTCCGCAAGGCGTTGTTTAGCTTCGATATCGCCCGCTTCAACAGCCAGTGCCAACTCTTTTTCCTCTTCATTGGTCAAGAGAGGAACGACCCCGATTTCTTTCAAGTACATACGAACAGGGTCGTTGACCTTAGCCGAAGTTGACCCAATCAAGTCCTCATCGCTGAGTTCTGGTTCTTCTTCAGCACTAAGAACACGCGCACTTGGATTTCCTTCGTTATCTGTGATAGAAATCCCTGCATCCTGAATCCGTTGCAAGAGATCTTCAATCCCATCAGCGTCCAAGGTAAAAGGAATGACTAGACTAGCATTGATTTCATCATCTGTTGCTGTCCCTTTTTGCTTATGATTACGGATAAATTCTGCTACTTGTACGTCAAATGTTGTTACTTCTTTTTGTTTTGTTGCCATTATTACTCCATTCTTCTCTTTTGGGAAATTAAACGTTCTAATTCTTCTAAGGCTGTGTCTGTATCTCCTACATGGCTAGCTTCCTGCACCTTCTTTTTGATTCTCATATTGTCCTGATTCAAGAGAGCCTTGTTTCGAGTCATTTCTACTTCACTAAGTTCCTGCGGTGACATCTCAGCAGGTAAATCCTGAGCTAAGACTTGATACCAAGCTCTTTCAACTTCCTCTGTCTGTTCTGCTAAAACTTCTGGAGGAAGATTGCCATACTGACCAAGCAAATCATATAAGAGCTGAAATTCAGGTGTGTCAAATGCAAAGTCGTCTCGCAAACGGTAATCATTCAAAACAAGAGGGGATTCCATCATTCTATAAAGTAGATGGGCTTCTGCCCTCATAATAGCCGATAACTGCTTGGTGACAGGCATGGTGATTGGCGTCGGCCTGGAAATCCATTCCATGCGATTCTGTCTTTGTGCCTGTCGACTCTCATTAACAATCTGCTCAATCTGAGCATAATCAAAGGACGCCAGACTGTCAGCTAAAATATGAATATAGCTATTTTGAGCAGTGATAGACTTTTCTTGAACAATCAAGGGAGTTATTTTTTCAATAAACTCAATCTGAGCCTGCAGATTTTCACTGTTTTCAGGCTTATAATGGTGAATGTAGAACTCAATGGGACTAATACGAGTTTTCGTTAATAGATAGGCCAAGTCTTCTGGGCCATTTTTTTGTAGATACTCATCTGGATCCAAGTTATCAGGCATACTGACGATTTGCACAGGCATATCGCCAATTTCATCCAAGGCTTTCAATGTCGCAGCTTGTCCAGCCTTATCGCCATCGTATACCAGAACTAACTTCTTGGTTAACCTTTTCAGATGCTCAACATGCTCATGACTCAAGGCCGTTCCCATAGACGCCACAGCATTTTCGATTCCAGCCCGATAGGCTGCAATGACATCCATGAACCCTTCCATGAGGTAAATCTCACTGGCTTTACCAGAAGATTTTTTTGCCCTATCCATATGATATAATTCGTAACTTTTGTTAAAAATTGCTGTTGATCGGCTATTTTTATACTTAGAAGTTTGTGAATCCGTTTTCTGCCAGATACGACCTGAGAAGGCAAGCACCTTTCCCTGATCATTTGTCAGGGGAAACATAATGCGATTGTGAAATGTATCTACAAATTGATTGGCATCTGATAGGTAAAATAGCCCTGAATCTAGAAAATCCTCTTCACGATACTGACCAGCCAAACGTTGATAGAGATAGTTTCGTTCTGGAGGTGCTAAACCAATCCGAAAATGCTTGAGCACTTCATCTGTCAAACCACGCTGATAAAGGTAGTTTCTGGCCTCTTCCCCCATGGTCGTTGTCATGAGAATAGCATGATAAAATTTGGCTGCATCTTCGTGCATATCATAAAGAGCTTGGTGAGGCGAGGCTGGCTTCTGTTCACTATAAAGCGGTTTTTCAACCTCAATCCCAACACGCTGACCTAAGATTTGGACAGCCTCCATAAAGGGAACACCTTGGTACTCCTCGATGAACTTAAAGACATCACCCGAGCGACCACAACCAAAACAGTGGTAAAACTGCTTATCCTCAACAACGTTGAAAGAAGGTGTTTTTTCACCATGAAAAGGACAGAGCCCTAGATAGTTCCGTCCTGCCTTTTGTAAAGAAATCACATCCCCTATGACTTCCACAATGTTGGCATTGTTTTTGATTTCTTCAATGACTTGTTTGTCAACCATACACAATACCTCCATGTTATCATAGTTTACTTTATATAGTATACTTTATTTCAGAAAAAAAGTAAACCATTTCACTCATTTTCCCTACTTTATTCAAAGAGTTGATAATAATCAGAGATTTTCATTTTTGCTTTATCTTCTTGGTTCAAATCTTGGATAATCCGTCCTTCTTTCATGACAATCAAGCGATTGCCATACTTAAGAGCATCTTCCATGTGATGAGTAATCATAAGAGCTGTCAACTGGTCTTTCTTGACAAATTCATCCGTCAATTCCATGAGGGCAACACTTGTTTTTGGATCAAGGGCTGCAGTATGCTCGTCTAACAAGAGTAATTCAGGTCGCTTCAAGGTTGCCATCAAGAGACTCAAGGCCTGTCTTTGCCCACCTGATAAGAACTCAATCGGTGTATTCAAATGTTTCTCAAGACCATTTCCTACTTTTTCAATGGTAGCCTGAAACTCATCCTTATAGCTAGCCAGACGTCTTGGTAACAATCCACGCTTTTCACCACGAAACTTGGCAATCAAGAGATTCTCTGCCACTGTCATACGAGGAGCTGTCCCCATCTTTGGATCTTGGAAGACACGAGACAGATACTTAGCACGCTTCTCTGGTGAAAATTTGGTAACATCTTCACCTAAAATACGGATAGTTCCACTGGTTAATGATAAGGTTCCTGCAATAGTGTTAAAGAGAGTTGATTTACCAGCACCATTTCCACCTAAAATCGTAATAAAGTTCTGTTCAAAAATTTCTAAGGAAACATCATTTAAAATAATCTTTTCTTCATCAAAGCCATTTTTAACGACTTTGGTTGCATTTTTTAATTCTACAATTGCTGTCATTTGCTTAACTTGGCTCCTTTCAAGATTGTTTGCTTAAATGTTGGAATCATGAGGCATACTGCTAAAATCACGGCGCTGTACAAACGAAGGTAACTTGTATTAAAGCCAAGCGCAATAACTGCCCACACTAAGAATTGATAAGCGATAGAACCTACAACGATGGTAACCAGACGTTCTGCCAAGCTCAAACTCTTGAAGATAACTTCTCCAATAATCAAACTTGCAAGCCCCACAACAATAACCCCGATTCCTCTAGATACATCGGCATAACCTTCTTGCTGGGCAATGAGAGCTCCTGCAAGGGCAATCACACCATTTGATAAAACCAAGCCCATGAGCTCCATGCGTCCAGTATGAATCCCGAAACTTCTAGCCATATCAGGATTGTCACCTGTAGCAATATAGGCTTGTCCGAGTTTAGTGTCCAAGAAAAAGAGCATGAGAGCAATGACAATACTCACAAAGATAAGACCTGTCAAGAGTTGGTTCAAATCCGAATCAAAAGGCAAGGCATCTTGAATTTGCTTGGTTCCAAGCAATCCTAAATTTGCACGTCCCATAATCAAGAGCATAATAGAGTGACAAGATGTCATCACCAAAATCCCTGAGAGCAAGGTTGGGATCTTCCCTTTTGTATAAAGAAGTCCTGCTGCCATACCAGCCAAACAACCTGCTCCTACAGCAATAAGAGTTGCTAAAAAAGGATTCACACCTTTCGTTATCAAAGTGACAGCAACAGCTCCTCCAAGAGGAAAGGAACCTTCTGTCGTCATATCTGGAAAGTTCAAAATCCTAAATGTCATAAAGATTCCCAGACCTAGAATAGCCCAGATAAATCCTTGAGAAATAATAGATAATATCATCTGTTTCTTAACCTTTTCTATATGCTTTCTATTGTAAAAAATTGGAGGAGATGTCCCCAACTCCTCCATTACAGATTATTCAATCACTTGTCCTGCTTCTTTTAGAACAGATTCAGGAATCGTAATACCTAGCTCTTGTGCCAATTTTTTGTTGATCACTGACTTACCAGTTGAAAAGACATTGACTGGGGTATCGGCTGGTTTTGCACCTTTCAAGACTTGCGCAATCATTTTGCCTGTTGCCACACCAAGGTCATGTTGGTCAACTACAACTGATGCCAAACCACCTATTTCTACCATAGCAGTAGCACTTGGATAAATTGGCTTCTTAGAACTTTGATTACTAGAGACAACCGTTGGAAATCCCGATGCAATGGTGTTATCAATTGGAACCCAGATAGCATCGACCTTGCTAGTCATAACGTTAACTGTTGAAGCAATTTCATTTGTTGAAGGAACTGCAAATGTTTCTACTGTCAAACCTGCTTTTTCAGCATAAGCCTTAAATTCTTCGACCTGTGTTTTTGAATTGTCTTCGCTACTTGAGTAAAGAGCCCCGATTGTTTTCACATTTGGTGTTAGAGCCTTGATGAGTTCAACTTGTTGTTGAGCTGGATTGTGGTCAGATACCCCTGTGATGTTGCCACCTGGTTTTTTCAAATCTTTAACCAAGTTAGCACCAATTGGGTCTGTAATAGCAGCCATGATAACTGGTAGGTCTTTTGTTGCACTAGCCAATCCTTGAGCAGCTGGTGTTGCAATACCAACCACAAGGTCATTGCCATTTGCGACCAATTGTTTACTCATTGTCGCAACCTTACTTTGGTCACCTTCTGAGTTCATAAAATCGATTTTAATTTGGTCATCTTTATAGCCTTCTTCTGCAAGTCCATCTTGGATTCCTTTATAAATCAAATCAAGAGATGGATGGCTCACAAATTGAAGGACACCAACTTTGGCAACTTTCTTTTCATTCTTAGCTTCTGGCTTATTCATTGAAGAGTAAATCAAGCTTCCTGCTACTAAAACTGCTAACGCAGCGATAATTCCAATTAAACGTTTATTTTTCATTCTATTTCTCCTTTTTATTCCTTTAAAATACTTCACTTATCTAATACTCTTCGAAAATCTCTTCAAACCACGTCAGCGTCGCCTTACCGTACTCAAGTACAGCTTGCGGCTAGCTTCCTAGTTTGCTTTTTGATTTTCATTGAGTATAAACAAGCGACGCCATCGTTTTCTTTCCATACTAACCTCCATCAAAAAAGTCCTCACACAAAAAACTTGTGTGAGGACGTCGATGCGCGGTACCACCTCAATTATAGGGAATTTCCCTATCGCTCTGTCTCGCAATCACGAGATGCACTGTAAGGTGTGCTCACCGAATTTTTATGATTTCAAATTCTAAATAACATCCAGCCCAATTTTCATCATCACCACTTATCTGTTTTCAGCTACCACAGACTCTCTAAAAAGTTTATATGATTACTTTTCTGAATGTTTAAATTATATCATTTTTCAACTACTTGTCAAGACTCTTTTAGCATTTTTTTGAACTATTCAAAAAATTCCCCTATGGAAAAGAGGAAGATTGATAGGTATCAGCCTGAATTACGCAATCCTGTTGCAATTCCGTTGATGGTTGTATGGATTAATTTTTCTTGATCGCTTGATAATTCTCCTCGGCGTTGACGTTTAATCAACTCCAACTGGATGTAGTTAAGAATATTAAAGTATGGCATACGATAATCTAAACTTGCTTTTAGATATGGATTTTCAGCCAAAAGTTCATCATAACCTTCGATAGCCAAGATAACTTCCTTGGTAACTTGCCATTCATTTAGAATAGTCTCATAGATTGCTTTTACTTGATCATCTTCACAAAGTTTGGCATATTCAAAAGCAATATTCATATTTGATTTTGACAAGACCATGTCAACGTTTGAAAGAAGTGATTGGAAGAAAGGCCAATTTTGATACATATCTCGTAAGATAGCGATATTCTCTGGATTTTTATCGATAAATTCTTTGAAGCTTGAACCAACTCCATACCAGCCAGGGAACATCACACGACTTTGCGACCATGAGAAGACCCATGGAATAGCACGCAAACCACCGATTTCTGTAATGGTCTTACGAGCAGCTGGACGTGAACCGATATTAAAGCTTGAAATAGCCTTAATTGGACTTGACTCAAAGAAATAATCATAGAAATGGTCATTACCAAAGACTAAATCACGGTAGATATCATAACTACGGTCTACTACTTGGTCCATAATGGCTTCATAGCGATTGGATGTATTGGTGTCGCTCTTCTTCTGCGTAATCATACGGTTAATAGCTGCAGATACTAGCATTTCAAGGTTATAGTAAGCTGCGTCTTTGTTACCGTATTTATTCCCAATTACTTCACCCTGCTCCGTCAAACGGATACGATCCTTGATAGACTTGAGCGGTTGAGATGTGATGGCTTCATAGGTTGGTCCACCACCACGACCGACAGTCCCACCACGGCCATGGAAGAAGGTAACCTTAACGCCAAATTCATCTCCAATAGCAGTCAATTGTTGTTGAGCCTTGTAGAGGGTCCAACATGATGATAGGTAGCCACCATCTTTATTACTATCAGAGTAACCAAGCATGATTTCTTGGTAGTTATTACGTGAAGCAATCCATTTCTTAGCAAGAGGAAGAGAAAGGTATTCTCTCATAGTTTCTTCTGAGTGGTCCAAGTCCTCAATTGTTTCAAAGAGAGGAACGATTTGGACACGGGCTCTTTCTTTATCAACTAACCCTACTTCTTTTAGCAAGATAGCCAATTCCAACATATCTGATACGCTGGTTGCATGTGAAATAATGGTTTGACGAATAACATCATCACCCAACTTATCTTTCAACTTACGAGCAGCTTTAAAGATGGCCAATTCTTTTTCAAGTAACTCTGATTTTTCAACGTGAGTGGCAGAAAGAATACGTGGATCTTCTTCTAATTCTTTCAAGAGAAGCTGGCATTTTTCTTCTTCACTTAGTTCGCTATAATGCGAATGAATACCAGCTGATTTCAAGAGTTCGGCTACACAAGCTTCATGAACACTAGAATCTTGGCGCATGTCAATAGATGCCAAATAGAAACCAAAAATTTCAACTGCCTGGATCAACTCAACAAAATCACCAGAAATCAGTGCTTCACCCTTATTTTCCAAGAGGGAATCACGAATGGTAATTAAGTCCTTATAAAAATCATTGGCCGTTTCATAGCGAGCCCCAACTTCCTTATCTTCAATCAGATAAGCTTTTGTCGCTTGGATTTTTGATTGAATATCAAACAAGGCACGGCGGTAAAGCTCTTTTTCACGGTAGATTGAGTTATCCTTGGATTGGCGAGCCATTTCTCTGACTTGCTTGCTGACATTGACAATACTTGTTGAGAGAGAGAATTCACGATAAAGTTGGTAAATCTTTTCATCATAGTAGTTCATGATGACTTCACACTGAGTCATGGCAGATTGTTTCAAGGTATCTGCTGTAACAAAGGGATTCCCATCACGGTCTCCACCAATCCACATTCCCATGGTAATTGGTTTAGGATGTTTCAACTCCAAGCCATGTTTTTTAGCCAGGCGCTTGTACTCAGCAGTCAAATGAGGAACAGCTTTCAGGAATGAACTATTGTAGTATTCCATAACATTCGTGATTTCATTGGTAACTTTCAATTTCTTTTCACGAATCATGTCTGTCTGCATGATAATCTCAATGTAACGACGGAGATCATTATGCCATTTTTCCTTATTAATCAAGCCTAATTTCACATCACGGTACTTACGCAAGAGGGTGTGGATATGGTTAGTCAAATCCAGCATACTCTTACGTTGCACTTGTGTTGGATGGGCTGTCAAAACAGGGACAACATTCAAATGTTCTAAAATTTCAACCGCATTTTCTTTTTCTGCAACCATTTTAATCGTTGCTGATAATTTACCAAGATAATCTTGATCTATATTATTTTGATGGTTGATTTCATAGGCCAAGTCCACGTCTTCTGAGATATTAATCAAAAGGGGCAAGATAGAAAAATAGCGTGAAATATAAGCCATTTCATCATTTGTCAGGCTAGTAACCAATTGGTTCAAGCCTTGATAATCTTCTTGAGTTGATAATTCTTTCAACTCCATGATTTTTTCAAAAGTCTCTGGGGCAAGCATGTTTTTAGTGATATCTTCTAACAATTCTGTTAAAATCAACACTTCTTCTTGCACGACAGCTTTATTACTATAGTTTTCTAATTTTTGAAGAGACATAGGTAATCCTTTCCACTCTCAGCTCTACATATAGTTTGATGAGTGAGCTTCTAACTCCTCATACAATTGGGCACGTTTTTCACTTGCGTCAATATTTAAGACAAAGGCGATGGCTACAGACAAGACCAGAAGACTATTCCCTCCTTGCGACAAGAAGGGGAAGGTTACTCCTGTCGAAGGAATAATTCCAGAAATTCCACCGATATTGACAAAGACCTGGACCAACATCATACCACCAACCCCAATCGCCATCATGGAATTAAAGGGATTCTTAGCACGAATACCGACTAGGATAATTCGCAAAATTAGGAAAAAGACAAGTGCTAAAATCAAGCTAGCTCCCACAAATCCAAACTCTTCAATGACAATTGAAAATACAAAGTCTGTATGGGCTTCTGGTAAATAGCCTCGTTTTTCGATTGAGTTTCCTAAACCTAGACCAAACCATCCACCATTTACCATGGCAAAGTAAGAATTTGCGAGTTGGTGGCCTGCTCCTGCCAAGTCAGCAAAGGGATTAAAGTAGGCACTGAAACGCTTGGCAACGTAACCAAATACTGGAACTTTTGAAAACTTATCAACCCCTATCATATCAATAGCTGTTAAGGAAAGGGCAGAAACGCCAAACAAAAGACCGATAAAAGCTACAAACCAACGATGAGCAATTCCACTAACTGTATACATAATCAAGGCAACCAAAGCTAGGATAGTAGCATTCCCCAAATCTGGGAAAATAGCCAGACTTCCTATCATTACCAAAAGGACAAAGCGCCAATCATTAAAAGCACGAGGAATCCATTGATTTTGAGTTAAAACTTGGAAATCATAAACAGCAATTTCATCCTGTTGTTTTGAAAAACGCTGAGCTAAGTACCAGACGATGATAATCTTCAAATACTCAGCTGGCTGAATGGTCAAAGGTCCTACTGAAATCCAACCATAGGCTCCATTGACTGGTGTACCAATTATACGAGCCAGAGCTAAGAGAATTAGCTCAATAAACATAACAATAAATAAAAGTCGTTCTTTTCTTAAAAAATTCAGTTTCAGCTTATATATCAAGGCAATCAATATTAAACTAAATACCCAAAACATTCCCTGACTTCGAACCAATTGCAGGGCACTTTTACCTTCTTCGATTAGAATGGCACTGGTTGTAGAATAGACTACAATCAAGCCCAAAATAGATAAAAGTAAGTAAGGAACTAGGATAGAATAGTTTAATAGGTGCCTCTTACTAATCTTCATAGTATCACCAATCTAATGAGAACAAAAGAAATTATTCCCAAATTCCGTTTATTTTCTAGTTTTGATTGCTATTATACCATTTTTTCCGAAAGAAAAAAACTCTTACCCTTCAGATAGACTATTTTTGTCATAAGAAAAAGAGCACTTGGCCCTTTTCTGTTTTATTCTTTTGATGAACTGCTTGAGCTTGAATCTCCACCACCGATATATTGAGTGAAGATATTTTGGAAGGCTTGATCTTTAACCTTGATATTAGCTGCTTGCAATTCTTTTCCGATAATGCTTTGAACAAATGATGCATCATTTTGTTTTTGAGTTAAGATAACAGTTTTTAATTTTTCTTTATAGTCATCAATATTTGATGATTTTTCTGTTTTCTTAGTGAGTTTTACAATGTAATATTGGCTGCTGTAGGCTTGTGTTCCAGTAGCTGTAATGACATCAGAAACCCCGTTAACATCCAAGGCGAAAGCTGCTTTCTTAACTTGATCTGGTACTTCTGTTGAAGCAGAGTCAAAAGTGATTTCTCCACCGTTCGCTTTGGTTTTCTCATCTGTCGAATTATCTTTAGCTAATTGAGCGAAATCTGCGCCACTTGCCTTGGCTTTTTCAAGAATTTCTTTCGCTTTATCCTCATTATCAAGACGAATGATTTGAGCCGTTACATCTGGAGTGTATTCATCAAAGGCTTTCTTATAAGCATCATCTGTCAATTCAGCTTCTGCTGCCTTCTTAACTGCCAACTCAACCAATTTACTTGTACGAATTTGAGCTTTACGTGTTTCAAGGGTCATACCTGCTTGTGATAAGACACGTTGGTAGTTGTCACCATATTGTTTCTCTTCTTCGGCAATAGTGTCATTGACTTCTTTGTCATCTACTTCTGAGCCATATTGTTTCTCAAATACTTTTTGGATGGTCAGGTTCAACAACACTTGTTGAGCTGAAGGGTTGCTTTTCACTTGCTCATAAAATTGATGTTCTGTGATGACATCCCCTTTCATGCTGATAAGGTCTGCCCCTTCTGAACCTTTCGAACAAGCTGCTAAAGTTGCTACTGATAATAGTGTAATGGCACCTGCCAATAGTTTTTTCTTCATGTCTACTCCTTTGAGATAAGTGTTACCCTATCTATTTTACTATATTTTCTTAAATTTTTCTGAAAATCATTCGCTTTCAGGCAGTTGAACATCTGCTACATTTTTACGAAGCATGAGAATACCGTCCCCCAGAGGTACTAATGTTGCGGTGAGTCCTGGATTGTCTAAGGTTGCATCAAATAGTCTTTGAAGGCCTCGATAAATAGTTCGCTGGCCACGACGGACTTCCATAATATCCTTGGCAACATCACCACCTTGGAAAATGTCATCTAAGACAACCACACCTCCAACGTCCAAGTGTTTGAGTATTTCTGGCAGAAAGACGATGTATTTAGACTTGGCAGAGTCCATAAAGACGAAATCATAGGACTCTGTCAGTGTAGATAATACATCTACCGCATCTCCTTCTAAAAGCGTGATTTGCTTGCGACTGTCAAACTGGGCAAAATTTTCCTTGGCAAATCCAATCATCTCTGGATTGCGGTCAATGGTTGTAATTTTGGTATTTGGTGCATGTTCTGCCATCAAGAGAGCTGAAAAACCGATAGCCGTCCCAATTTCCAAAATATTTTTAGGTTGCATGGTTTCCATGAGAAAACGGAAATAAGCAACCGTTTCATGGGGAATAATGGGAATATTTTCCTTACGGGCAAAGTCTTCCAATTCTTTTAAAGAACCTGTTACTTGCTTTTGACGCTGACGCATCAAGTCCACAATTTCTTCCTTGACAACAGGGCGACGCATATTATGATTGGCATTTTTACTATACGATTCAACCATCTTATGCCAATCCTAATTTTTCAACAAGGGCTTCAAACTCATTCAAACGACGTTCAAAGACTGCAAAGGCATCGTTGAGGTAGTCTTCCTTCTCCATATCAACACCAGCTTTTCTCATGACATTAAGTGGATAGTCAGACTTACCTGCCTTGAGGTAGTCGATATAGCGGTCACGGTCTTCTTGACTACCATGGACTATCTTTTCAGCCAAGGCTGAGGCTGCTGCAAAGCCTGTTGAATATTGGTATACATAGTAGTTATAGTAGAAGTGTGGAATGCGTGCCCACTCGTATTGGATTTCAGGATTGTCTTCCTTACTCAAACCATAATACTTTTGGTTCAAGTCTGCATAGAGTTTATTTAGGAAATCACTTGTCAAGACTTCCCCATTTTGATCCGCTTGGTGAATCGCGTGTTCAAACTCAGCAAATTGAGTTTGGCGGAAAACTGTTCCACGGAAACCGTCTAGGAAGTTATTGAGAATAGCAAAGCGCGTTGCGTCGTCTTTCACTTCTTCCAATAATTTCTCCGTCAAGATATTTTCATTGGTCGTTGAGGCAATCTCAGCCAAGAAGATAGAATAATCTCCGTAAACATAAGGCTGCGTTTCACGAGTATAGCTTGAGTGCATACTGTGACCAGTCTCATGGACAAGAGTAAAGAGATTGTCTAGATTGTCCTGCCAGTTTAGGAGCATAAAGGCATTGGTATCGTAAGAACCGCCAGAGTAGGCACCTGAACGCTTGCCTTGGTTTTCGTAAACATCAATCCAACGCTCGCTGAAGGCACGTTTAACACGGCTCAAGTAATCCTCACCCAAGACTGCCAAGGCATCTTCTGCCTTTTTCAAGGCTTCTTGGTAGGTAAAACTGTATTCAACAGATGAAAGCGGTGTGTAGACATCGTACATCTTGAGGTCTGAAATCCCCAAAATCTTTGAACGAAGCTCAAGGTAACGATGCAAGAGGGGCAAATGCTTGCGAACTGCTGCTACCAAATTGTCATAAACACTCTCTGGAACAAAATTCGCCGCTAGGGCTGCATGACGAGCACTCTTATAGTTGCGAACTTTTGCTCGGTAGTTTTGCACCTTAACATTGGTTTGCAAGGTTTTGGCATAAGTATGTTGGAATTGTTCGTAAGTCGCATAAAGGGCTTGATAGGCACCACGGCGCACCTCACGATTTTTAGACTCCATCAAACGTGTGTAAGTTCCATGAGAGAGCTGCACTTCCTTACCATCATCGTCAAGAACATAAGGGAAAACAATATCCGCATTGTCCAAGATAGCGAAGGTTTCACTTGCCGAACCAAAGATTTCTCCAGCGCCAGCCAATAATTCTTCTTCGCGTTGTGAAAGAACGTGATCCTTGCCTTGTAAAAGCTTGTCAAAATAGTGTTGATAAACCTGCAATTTTGGTTGAGCTTCTAAAAAGTCAGCATACTGCTTTTCGCTAATTTCCATAAATTCAGGCTCATAGAATGAAAAGGCTTGGTCTAGCTGGCTATAGAGAGTCATGGCCTTGGCATAGTACTCTTGGTACTTGGCTTCACGCGTGTCCTGATCGTTCTTCATATGAGCATAAACGTAAAGCTTCTCCATCTGGCGTTCCATCTCAAGAGAAAATTCAGTGATTTCGAGTAGGCTATCCGCACTATCTAGGAGATGGCCTTCATACTGGGCTACTGTCTCCAATTGTTCTGTTAAATCTTTTAAGGCTTCTTCCCAAGCCTGATCAGTTGGATAGATCGTTGATAGATCCCATGTATCTTTTTCATTTATTTCATTTCTTTGTAATACCATTAGATTCCTCCATCCTTTCTATTCTACCATATTTTTCAAGAAATATTGCTGATAAAAGGCTGGTGGATAAAGCTTTTGCCAATCATTTTGAGGATTTTCTTGATAATAGGTGTAAAAATGCTGATAATAGCTATTCAAGTCTTGTTCAATCTGGAAAAATTTGCCCACTAGTGGTCTAATTTGGGGATACCATGCTTTTAGCTCATAAGTCAGGATATTCTCTCCCTTTTGATAGGCTTCTGCTTGTTCTTTCATCCAAATGGGATTTTGATAATACAGTTGTTGTCGGATATAGCGACAGATATCCTTATCTTGAAAAACTGTAAAATGAGATATTTTTTGTTTCTTATAGGGGAGACGTAATATCTCCAGTAGACTATCTTGTCCATAGGGAAATTCCTTAATCTGATAATGGAGTTTACCTCGGAGATCTTGGTGAATCAGGTATTTGAGTCTTAAAAGCTGTTTTTCCTTGTCTATTTCCCAAACATAAAAGCCCATATTTTGACTGAAATAAAGAAAACCTTCTTGTAGACGAGTCAATCGCTCCTTGAGCCAAAGTTTTTGTCCCAGCAACCACAGTACTTGGTAACCTTGACTACGATAACCCTCACTACGCTCCTTAAGAAGTTTTTGTGGTAAGGGACTACACTGGACTTCTAAAGCTAGATTACCATTTACAAATACATCCGCAATCTGTTTAAGCTCTGGAAACGGGTATTCTAATTGTACCTCTGCCTCTTTTTTCAACCAGTGATAAAGGGATTCTTTATTTGCCAGATGTTCTGGACTTTCATTTTCAGAGGAATACTCACAGTCTTTTAAGGATTTGTGGGCAAAATGGGTTCGGACACTTGATCCTTGACGCAAACGGAGCTGACCTCCACAAGCTGGGCAGGTGTATGCTTGCTTCTCAAGCTTATTCTCTAACACATTTACCAACTGTCCCCTAGCATCTCTCGCAACAAACATGATTTCCCTCCTTTTCTATATTATTCGAAAAAATTAATAATTGTATTTTTAATTATAGAAGAAAAGTATAGTAAATCGAAATAAAGTATAGGCGAATTGATTGGGGAATTATAGTGAGTTGAAATAAGATATGAACAAATTTATTAGGGAAATCAAATTAATTTCTAGAAATACTTTAGCAGAAGTTATATACTATAGTAATTTCAATCTACTATAAAATTAAATTTCTATCAATAATTAAGAATTTATTTCGTACTATTCCCGTTTCATTTTACTATGCCATAATTAACAAATAATCTCCTAGTAATCAATGGACTACTAGGAGATTTTTTAAGGAATTCTATATAAGCTATAAAATCAAATACAGATTTTACTAAAAGATTAGATTAACTCATATATAAATTATGCTTCTTCGTCTTCTTTACGACGACGGCCTGCAAGACCAAGTCCAAGTACTGCACTTGCTGCAGCTGCTACCATAGCTACTGTAGAGTCTGCTGTACCAGTATTTGGAAGTTGTCGATCTTTATTTATTGTAGTTTCAGATACTGGAGTTCCATCTGACATTTCATTAGCACTGCCGTCCTTATGTGGCTGAGCTGGCATTTCTTCTGAAATACCATTCACACTACCTGTATAGGCTGGGACTTCTGCTGTTGGTGGCGTAACTACGTTGCCGTCACCAGCTGTACTGCTTGTGCCTACTGGTTCTGTATAGGCTGGGACTTCTGCTGTTGGTGGTGTAATAACGTTGCCTGCGCCATCCGTACTACTTGTGCCTACTGGATCTGTATACGCTGGCACTTCGACAGTCGGTGGGGTAATAACGTTACCATCGCCATCTGTATTACTTGTACCTACTGGATCTGTGTAAGCTGGAACTTCGACAGTCGGTGGCGTAATGACATTACCTTCGCCATCTGTACTGCTGGTGCCTACTGGATCTGTATAGGCTGGCACTTCGACAGTTGGTGGGGTAATAACGTTACCATCGCCATCTGTACTGCTGGTACCTACTGGATCTGTGTAGGCTGGCACTTCTAATGTTGGTGGCGTAATGACATTGCCTGAGCCATCTGCACTGCTTGTTCCTACTGGATCTGTGTAGGCTGGAATCTCTACAGTTGGTGGCGTAATGACATTGCCTGAGCCATCTGCACTGCTTGTTCCTACTGGATCTGTGTAGGCTGGAATCTCTACAGTTGGTGGAGTAATGACATTGCCTGAGCCATCCGTGCTACTTGTGCCTACTGGATCTGTATAGGCTGGAACTTCTGCTGTTGGTGGAATAATAACATTACCTTCACCATCTGTACTACTTGTGCCTACTGGTTCTGTATAAGCTGGGACTTCTACAGTTGGTGGTGTAATACCGTTTCCTGCGCTATTTGTACTGCTTGTACCTACTGGAGTTACTGCTTCAATTGCTTTAACTCCTGTAGTTTGAGCGGCATCTACACCATCTTGATCTTTCGCTTCATTGATAGCATTTACAGCTGCGATGGCAGCTTTCGCTACTTCGGCTTTCGCTGCTGCTTTTTCATCGTCTGACAATTTAGCATTCTTATCAATTGAGGCAATCTTAGCTTCTGACACTGTTTGGATTGCTTCTAGCGCTTTCTCTTTACCTACTGGAGTTACTGCTTCAATTGCTTTAACTCCTGTAGTTTGAGCACCGTCTACACCATCTTGATCTTTCGCTTCATTGATAGCATTTACAGCTGCGATGGCGGCTTTCGCTACTTCGGCTTTCGCTGCTGCTTTTTCATCGTCTGACAATTTAGCGTTCTTATCAATTGAGGCAATCTTAGCTTCTGACGCTGTTTGGATTGCTTCTAAGGCTTTCTCTTTACCTACTGGATTTACTGCGTTAATTGCTGTTGTTCCTGTAGTTTGAGCGCCGTCTACACCATCTTGATCTTTCGCTTCATTGATAGCATTTACAGCTGCGATGGCAGCTTTCGCTACTTCGGCTTTCGCTGCTGCTTTTTCATCGTCTGACAATTTAGCATTCTTATCAATTGAGGCAATCTTAGCTTCTGACGCTGCTTGGATTGCTTCTAGGGCTTTCTCTTTACCTACTGGAGTTACTGCTTCAATTGCTTTAACTCCTGTAGTTTGAGCACCGTCTACACCATCTTGATCTTTCGCTTCATTGATAGCATTTACAGCTGCGATGGCAGCTTTCGCTACTTCGGCTTTCGCTGCTGCTTTTTCATCGTCTGACAATTTAGCATTCTTATCAATTGAGGCAATCTTAGCTTCTGACGCTGTTTGGATGGCTTCTAGCGCTTTCTCTTTACCTACTGGATTTACTGCGTTAATTGCTGTTGTTCCTGTAGTTTGAGCGGCATCTACACCATCTTGATCTTTCGCTTCATTGATAGCATTTACAGCTGCGATGGCAGCTTTCGCTACTTCGGCTTTCGCTGCTGCTTTTTCATCGTCTGACAATTTAGCATTCTTATCAATTGAGGCAATCTTAGCTTCTGACACTGTTTGGATTGCTTCTAAGGCTTTCTCTTTACCTACTGGATTTACTGCTTCAATTGCTTTAACTCCTGTAGTTTGAGCACCGTCTACACCATCTTGATCTTTCGCTTCATTGATAGCATTTACAGCTGCGATGGCGGCTTTCGCTACTTCGGCTTTCGCTGCTGCTTTTTCATCGTCTGACAATTTAGCGTTCTTATCAATTGAGGCAATCTTAGCTTCTGACGCTGTTTGGATTGCTTCTAGCGCTTTCTCTTTATTTGTCTCTAAGTTTCCTGGTGTGTGGACGCCTTCGATGGCTTTAACACCTTCTGATTTCGCTGTTGCTACTGCATCTGCTGTGTCTGCCGCAGTAATCTTAGCTTCTTCTTCTGTTTTCTTAGTATCTACTTCTTGTTCTTTTGCTGTACGTTGTGCTGCTGTTAAGCTCTTATCTGCTGCGATAGCTTCTTTTTCGGCTGCCGCTGCTTTAGCTAAGTCTGCTTTCGCTGCTTCTTTTACAGCATCTAAGTTTCCTGGTGTGTGGACGCCTTCGATGGCTTTAACACCTTCTGTTTGAGCTGTTGTTACTCCTGCATTGTCAGTTGCTTTGTCAATTGCTT